>JACMPS010000281.1 GCA_014377395.1 Chthonomonadaceae bacterium | reverse complement strand
GAAGCCGAAATGCCCCTGCCGAAACCGTCCCGCCTTTACTGTAACGCGCAAATGGGACCTCGTGAAATTCGGGCTTATTGTTCGCCCTCAGAGCCTGTGAAGAATATGTTGCGAACCGCCATTCAGCAACTCGGCTTGTCCGCCCGTGCCTACGACCGCCTGCTGAAAGTCGCCCGCACAATAGCTGATCTGGAAGCCGAAAAGGAAATCGCGGTCTCCCACATCGCCGAAGCGATCCAGTACCGAAGCCTTGACCGGAAGTTCTGGGGCGGGTAGCGATTTTCGAGGAGCCAAGATAAAAGAAGGGAAGAAAAATCAAAATTGGAAAGCCCAAATCAACGAATCATCAGTATACTGAGAGCGAACGGCGTGAAGACGGAACTTCCCTGCCCAAGATGCAACGCAGACGGCTTTGTTCACTTCGAGGGATATTATGCCCTGCCTCACTTTAGCGACGTCGAATGTAAACAACCGACCGGGGACTCGCTTTCCTGTATCGTCACTGCCTGTCGCCGATGCGGGCATCTTTCTTATTATGCGTCTCATTTGTTGAATCCCACACCTTCGCAAGAAGAGTAGAGGAAAAAAGCCATGTCCGGCAACATCCTGAAAAGAAACGGTTTTACGCTGATCGAACTGCTTGTTGTCATCGCAATTATCGCCATTCTTGCGGCGATTTTGTTTCCTGTCTTTGCTCAGGCACGCGGAAAAGCACGACAGACGGCTTGCCTCTCCAACACCCGTCAACTCGGTATGGGGATGATGCTCTACGTGCAGGACTACGACGAAACGTTTCCCTGCGGCATCCAATTTCTAGGGGGGAAACGGCTCTGGTCGGGGCAGGGCTGGGCAGGTGAGTGTCTGCCTTACGTCAAAAATAGAGACCTGTTTCGCTGTCCGAGCGAAACGAATCAGGGCGGGCAAAATTATGCTTCGCTCTCCTACGGCTACAATTATAACTTCATTGATGGTGCCGATACGCACTTCCGCCAATCTGACCCCGCTTTGTCAGGAATTCAGATTGCACAACTCAATGCCGCCGCAAAAACGGCTCTTCTCTTTGAGGTTCAGGGGATTTTAGTGGATTTAACCTCTCCTCTGGAAGGCTCTAACCTTCGGGAAAGCACTGCTCCTCACTTCTCCGCCTCCGGTAATGGTCTGGATAATCGCCTTTATGCCCTGAAAGAATGGAACACGAGTGCGGCAAACCAATATGCAACGGGTTATCTCGGTGGTAGATTGCCGTTTAATCTCACACAAACTCAGTTTTTACGTCCTGGAGGAAGACACACAGACGGAGCGAATTACCTGTTGGCAGACGGTCACGCCGTCTGGATGAATGGCGCGAGTGTGTCTTCGGGACGCAATGCGCCCTTGCCCGTTTGCGCTCAAGATAATTTCCCTGTCCATGCGGAGTGTGATGACCAATTTCGAGCGGCGGGAACGGAAGGCACGGGCTTTAGAGCCACTTTCAGTATCCATTGATGAGAGAAAATTAGGCGGCGGAAATCATAAGAAAGACTTGAAAGAGCGGAGGCAATGTTTTTGCCTCCGCTTTTTTTTGTCATTTTCCAAAACGGTTGCAACTATTGAAGAGGATTGAGACGACTTAGAAACAGATGAAAAAAAACAGGGACAATCAGAGGAATGATTCGCTGTGAACCAAAGTCCGCCCTGGAGAGAGTGGCTGATTGGGAACAAAGACTCGGAGGCGGGTCTTGTGAAGGCAGCGCAACGTGGCGATCAAAACGCCTACAACACATTGATTCGTCATCACGAGACACTTTTGCTCTGCTTTCTGGTGCGGCGTGTGGGGAGCAACGCGGCGGAAGATGTACGGCAGGAAACACTACTTGCCGCCTGGACGGGGCTACCGAAATTCGGACGCAAAGTCCGGTTCAAGACTTGGTTGCTCGGTATCGCGGTTCATAAGTGTGCGGATCATTTTCGCCATGCCGAACGGCAGGGAGTTCATTTACCGCTTGAGATCGTAGAAAACATCTCCGCCGAAGTGGAAGCGGACACTTCTTCTGCGGTTTCGGAAGCGGTACAAGACCTGCTAACGAAGTTGCCCTCCGATCAACGTGAAGTGCTGGCACTTTATTACGAAAGTGAATTGACACTGGCAGAGGTCGCTCAGGTCTTGGAACGAAATCCAAACACGGTTAAAGCGCAGTTCTATCGTGCCCACAAGCAGATAAAGCAACAACTCCCACAAGAGATGGTGACTCAAAATTCAATGCAAAGTAGCGTCCGATGAAGCGAAACTGTGAAGATTACGACGCCGACTTACTGCTGTCTTGGCATAACGAACTGGGAAGGTGGGAGCGTTTACGACTGGCATGGCATCTACGCGGTTGCGAAACCTGCCGACAGAAACAGGAAATGTGGACACACACTTCCCGGCACATCGCAGGGGCAATGCGTGCTTCCGATGCGCCGCAATGGTCTCCCCCCAACTATGTGAGAGGGATTTCGCTCGTTCCTCTTCTTATCGTCACCCTTTTGATCATGCTTGTTTTAGGGAGAACGGTCTTGAGATACTCCTCTGCAAAAGTCACTTCGGACAAAAAGTATTCCCCTTCGTCGCAACTCTCCCCCTCTCAAGGAGGTTGCACACCCAATTTACCGAGCGACCGTTGCCGGTAAAGATTCCCTTAAGAGAGGAATCTGCCTTGTTGGAATTGATTCGCCATTTTACGTCCTCGGATGTCATGGCTTTTTCAGGAAAAAGGAGTGTGTAATCATGAAAAAATGCATCGGAAAACTAATCGCAGGGATGATGTTCGTGGGAGCCATCGGAATGGCAACAGGGGCGAAGGCTCAGGTCAATGATCCTGCCGGCGATTTTTTGCCGACCTTTACGGGGGCTCACAATGGAGACCTCGATGTACTTTACTCGAACGTCCAATTCGACGGTCAGCGGTTTCTCTTCGATACAAAGATGAACGGCTCCATCGGACTGACCCCGACGGGCTTGTACGTTCTGGGATTTGATCGAGGCGCAGGAACCGCTCGTTTTGGGGCGTTGGCAACAGGCGTGTTTTTCGACTCGGTAGTAACGATCACCTCCGCAGGAGTCGGAACGGTACGCGATCTGACAAACGGGGTGGCAACGCCCCTTCCGTCCTCGGCGATCCAGTTCAGCGGAAATTCGATCACGGCACAAATTCCTGTGGGGCTTCTTCCGTCCAAAGGATTTGCGGCAGGTGCCTTCACCTGGAATCTCTGGCCCCGTGACACCGCAGTCGCTGGAATCGCCGCTATCTCCGACTTTGCACCGGACAATCGCAATCTGGGGGTTCAGGCGGTTCCTGAACCCGGTACGATCGCTTTACTTTGCGGAACAAGCCTCACCTTGATCCCCATTGCACTACGCCGCAGACGACGCGCCTAATCGTTTGCTCTTCTCAAAAAGAGAAAGCCGCCGCTGAATTCAGGGGTGGCTTTCTCCTTTCCAGAATTGAAATAAAGCCAAACAGATTTATTTTTTAAGTTGCCGCCTCATTTCCTGTTTTCGCATCGGCATGGCGTCAATTATTCCGAAGACCATCTGGGAGGTAACGGGCTTTGTCGCCCGGTACTTCTCACCTCCGTCCTTACCGATTAAGATTGCCCGAAATGCGCCTTGAGGCACCCGAAATTTCGTTCGCAAACTTTTCGCCGCTCTTTCCGAAATGCGCTCTCCGTCCCCCATGCTTTTGCCCTTCTCGAACACCGTGAACGTCACCAAATCTCTTTCTTTCAGATTGGTGCTTCTCTCCGCTTTGCTCCAGAGTTTCTGTTGAAGGCGGGCGCGTTTATCTTCGGAGGAGGGCGCGAACACAATCCACAGCCGGCTTTTGTCACGATATGTCTTCAGATTAATTTGCTTTGGCATCGGCTTTTGTACCAGAGCGAATGTGGTTCCGGTCAGAGTGAAGCAAAGAGAGAGCGTGGAATAAGCAGGATGGATTTTCATCAATTCACCTTTTTGTCTTTTTAAGGATAACAAACCACTTCCAAATCTACGAAAATTAAGGCGGGATAAGTACATTTAGGGGAGATTTCGTAATCTCTTGCGTCACTCTATGCACCGTCAAGCCGTCTATGGTATAATCTAGCCGAAGTTGTACGAACTCTACTCCTCACCGCAAAAGGGGAATCGTACAGCGAAATCCGAGGCGCTATCGCACTTGCACAATGTCTCGCAAAGACAAGCCAACGTGTTGCGATACGGAGGGTCTATACGGAATGAAAACCTGCTTGAAATGTACGTGCGGACACCGCATTATTCGTCGTGATGTGATGCAAAAAGGGCAGTATAATCCGCACCGTATTGGTCCCGATTATGTTTACATCAAGTATCGTTGCTCCCGTTGCAAAAAACTGGGCGAACACTATGTCAAGCAAGACGAATGGGCGGATGCCATGCTCCACGACGCCGGCACCGAAGCCAACGATGAAGAGCGCAAGCGTTTTTCCACTCTTGGAGAGATCACTCTCAACGAGATGAGAAGCTTTCACGAAGCCCTCGACAACGATGCTATCTTACTGGAACTCAAAAGCGATAAAGACGCGCAAACTTAAATAAAATGCCGAAAAGGAGAAATTTCTTCTTTTCGGCGTCATTGTTTGCAAGGCCAATTTGTCTAACGTTTATTTTAACGTTTATAGAGTTGCGATGCGCTTCATTGCCCGTAGCGTTCGTAAAAAAGCGTATCGTACAATGCTTTGCCGATCCCCACAACGGCACACAGGGCAACGACCGCGTTTTTGTACTTCAATACGCCGTCGGTCTCAATGTCCGGCAAACTGACTGCCCCGGCGCTCATCATCAGGATCACTCCCACGCGCAGGCAAAAAAGCCCTAATCTCGTGCGCCATTGTTTCGACATCGTTCTCTTCCGATCTCGCTTCTAGTCGTCCGGGTTGCCCAATTTAAGCAGTTCGTCGTCGGCGATTTTTCGGTGTTCCACCATTTCGTCCGCCACAACTCGCCCATCCTTAAAACGAATGATACGTTGCGCGTGTTCCGCAATGTCCTGCTCATGCGTCACAATCACGACCGTCTTCCCCTGATTGTTCAAGTTCTGGAAAATCTGCATGATCTCCTCCCCGGTGCGTGTGTCGAGGTTTCCAGTAGGTTCATCCCCGAAAATAATCGGAGGATCGTTGACAAGAGCGCGAGCAATCGCCACACGCTGTTGTTGCCCACCCGACAATTCATTCGGCTTATGATCCATACGATCCCCAAGCCCTACCGTCTCCAGACAACGCTTCGCAGTGGCTTCCCGGTTTTTCGCATTGGAATAAAGCATCGGCAGTTCTACATTGCGAAGTGCTGAAGTTCGTGCCAAAAGGTTGAAAGTTTGGAAAACGAAACCGATCTTGCGGTTGCGGATTTCCGCGAGTTGATTGTCATTGAGTTTCGCGACCTCGATCCCATCAAGGCGATATGAACCAACCGTTGGCTTGTCCAGGCAACCGATCAAGTTCATAAAGGTAGACTTCCCTGACCCGGAAGGTCCCATAATGGCGACAAACTGCCCGCGTGGAATCGAAACCGTGACGCCGCGCAACGCCTTGACTTCCATCGCGCCCATCTTGTAAATCTTTTGCGCTTCCATGACTTCGATCATTACATCGGACATAAATTTTTTCTCTGAAAACAAAATTAACGGTCCCGTTTATCCCTGCGCTAAGCACCTTTGGTGAAGGCGTCCGGCAGGACGCGAGATTGGGAAAAAGTAAACCTCAACCTCCTCCTAACCTCCCCCTTGCATAAGGGGGAGGAACAAGAGTAGGAACAAGATTGATGCACGATCCCACTTTAGTCTACGCCGCAACAACTACTTGGCGTGTTGCAGACCGCTCACGAAGGAATTCATCATCGCCTTCATCGCAGGACGCGCCTGAGCAAAGGGCATGGTGTCCGGGTTCAACGGATTGTAGCCGCCTTTGGGTGGCTCCGGGATAGTGGGCGGTCCGCCTTTGGGGGGTCCTCCTGCAGGACGTCCGCCGCCCCCGCCAAAGCCTCGCTTTCTCATCTTCGCCGCAGGGCCTTCGATTGTTGCCAACTTCTGCAGCTGCTTTGTCGTGAGAACATTGGTCAGCGATTTCGAGAGAGATTTCGCTTCGTCTTCCGAAAGTTCCTTTTTCGGGGTGACGGGCTTAATCAGCGCGAGAACTTTGTTCGCCTGGGGCTTGGTGAGTGCAAAACGAGCGTCTTTGTTGACCTCGTTTATTTGATAAACAAGATCACCGAGCGTGGAGAGATTTTTGTGTTGCTCACCCCACTTTTGCCATTTTTTGATCTTCTCCATCATTCCGGGAGGGGGCCCGCCCCCACCGAACTGTGCCTGAGCCGAGGGAGCAACCAGAAGATTGCCGCTGAGAATGACGAGGGCCGCCATTCCAAATCGAATTGTAGATTTCAAGTTCATCGAGAATTCCTTTCGTGAGAGAAGAAGTGTCATAGTTAAGGATGAAGTGTTGAGAGAGAACAAGATTTTGCTCAACTCAACACTTAACACTCGATACCCAACACTTTCCTACTATTCATATCGCAGAGCCTCGATAGGATCGAGACGTGAGGCTTTCAGGGCAGGATAGTAACCGAAGAAAACGCCTACCACCGCCGAGAAGAAAAAGGAGACGAGTATTGGGGTTGTCGTCAGAGTGGTTTCCCACTGTGGCTTGAGTGCGGGCAAGCCAACCAGTGTGAACAGAACTCCGAAGATAACGCCGATAAATCCGCCTGTGAGTGAAAGAAAGAGCGCTTCCAGCAGAAACTGCACCAGAATATTCCAGCGTTTGGCTCCAATCGCTTTACGGACTCCGATTTCACGGGTACGTTCGGTGACGGACACCAGCATGATATTCATGATTCCGATGCCACCGACAATAAGTGCTACCGCCGCAAGACAGTTGATAAGTTGTTCGAAGTCCGCCGCTTGATCACTTGAATTTTGTGCCGCCGTTGCATTGTTGAAAATGATAAAGTCGTTGGCTTTGCCGGAACCGAGTTTGTGCCGCTTTTTCAGCACGTCCTCTACTTCCGCTTGTGCCTTTTGCATTACGGCTTCGCTACGTCCCTGTACGCTCATCGTGGAAAGCACATTGTCGGAACCGAACAGTCGCCGCAGAGCGGTAGTCACGGGAACATAAACCCGGTCGTCTTCATTGATAAAGCCGCCGCCGCCACGCTCCTTGAAAACACCCATGATCTTAAAAGTCGAGCCTTTGATGTAGACGCTCTGCCCCACCACGTTTCCCGATCCGAACAGGTCTTTGTACGCTTGCCAGCCGAGAACGCACTGCATCCGTTTGTTGCGAACATCTTCCGCCTTGAAGTAGGTTCCCTGCACAAACTCGAAATTACGGATCATGGGGAAATCTTCGCCTGTGCCGTAAACTTGAGTATTGATGTTTTTGTTCGAGAATTTAACCTGGAGAAACCCGCTCCGTTCCGGTGAAACCGCTTTGACGGAGGGCGCACCACGCTTAATCGCCACCGAATCTTCGTAGCGCAGGGTGTTGACCGAGCCGAAACTGATTCCACTTTTGCTCTGGCGTCCCGGAATAACGGTGAGCGAAGTCGTTCCAAATTTCTCAAAGCGTTTAATGGCAGCGTCTCTTGATCCCTGACCGAGCGCGACGGCAACGATCACCGCCGCCACGCCGAAGATAACGCCGAGCATGGTCAGAAATGAACGCAGTTTATTTGAGGCAAGTCCGCGTAAAGCGGAGGTTAATCCAACGAGCATAATCGTCTCCTACTGTTGGGGCGTTGCTTGCTTCGCCCAGAAAGCCCGGAAAGAGGGCGCGGCAAGCGAAGCCCCTACTTTTTGCCGGGACCCTTGCCACCGCCACCGAAGGGACCGCCTCCGCTCGAAGCGGCAGCACTTGGCTCGATGACCTGCGTAATAATCGTCTCGTCAGCCTTCAATCCGCTTTTCACTTCGGTGGCATCGTTGCCTTCAAGTTCGGTTTCCACTTTACGCTTTTCCGTTTTCACGCCGACAAGCAAAGCCGGATCGGGTTCGGAGCCTTTTTCGGCAGGAGCAGGAGTTCCGCCGGACGCGATGTCTACGTAGTGAGTACCGTCCAGGTCGGTATGCAGTGCCTCGTTGGGAACGGAAACCACGTCCTCTTTTCTGTCTACGATAAACTCGCAGGAGGCATTCATACCGGGCTTGATCAGTTTAAAGGTTGCGGCGGAATTATCTATCTCAACCCAGACGTGAATCGTGGTTACATTCTGCTCGATGACCGCTTGAGGCTGAACCTTGATCACTTTCCCCTCAACCGGGGTGGTGGGGTAGGCATCGCAGGTGATGTCTACCTTCTGATCCATAACAACGTTCGCCACGTCGGTTTCGTCTACCTGCACGTCCACGTACATTCGATCAATATTGCCGAGTTGCACGATATTAGTTCCGGTAGAGTTAAACGAAATCCCGGAAGAAATCAAGGTTCCCTCTTCGATGTATTTTTTCAGCACGATGCCATCGGAGGGCGCACTCACTTTGGTCTCATCAAGTTGAATCTGTGCATTGACGAGGGACGCCTGAGCGCGGGAACCGGACGCCTGTGCCTGCTTGATCTGTGAAGCCCTAATCGAGTTGTTGATCTTGTTTGCCTGGGCTTGCTGATAATTTGCTTCCGCCGTTTTCACATCGGAAAGAGAGCGTTGGTAATCGGCATAGGCGGCGTTTGCCACTTCTTTTTTAAGCGAAACATCCACTTTGTTCGCCTGAGCGGTACGCAGTTGCGCTTCGATTTGCCGCACTCGCGCCTGTTGCGATTTCAGATCGGCTTCCTGTTCGGGCTTGATCGTGTCCATGCGCTCTTTGACATTCTGATAGGTGGCGGAGGCTACATCGTAGTTTGCCTGCGTTGCGTCAACGGACGCCTCAGCGATAAAGCCTTTTGCAAGCAATTCCTTTTGTCGGTTCAGTGTGAGTTCCGCATTTTTAAGGTTGGCAGCCGCCTGTCGCAAATTTGCCTGTGCGGTCGCCATTTGCTGACGCTGAGTCGCGGTCTGAATCTGGTTCAGTCTTTCTTTTTCCGCAGAAAGGGTCGCGGCGACATTTTCGATGTTGGCGGAAGTCAGTTCCCCCTGATTGTCCGCCTGCGTTTTCGCCTGTTCGTACCTTGCTTTGGCGGCGAGAACGGCGGATTTCGCGGAGTCACGATTGGCGCGTGCCGTCATAATTTGAACCAGCACCTGCTGTTCCTGCAAAGCCAGATTACGCCTTGTCTCATCCACCCGCGCTACGTTGGACTCGATGTCCGCTTTTGCATTGTTGTAGGTGAGGAGCGTATCGGAGGGATCAATCGAACAGAGAACCGCCCCTTTGCGAACGATGCTCCCCTCTTCAATGCGGCGTTGAGGTTTGCCCGGTTCTTCCTTCGCCAGTTCGAGATCAGGTCCGTAGGTCGTGACTCTGCCCCCGGCTCGACTGCGAATGTCCACGACTTTCCAGGGCTTGACCACCCCGGTTGCCGTCACCGTTTTTTTAACCAGACCCGTCGAAACTTTTGCGATACGGTACTGATTTTGAGTTTTGGAGGGGTCGGGACGAAGGGTCTTTGCAACAAAGAACCCTCCTGCGACAAGCGCACCCACAATAAGGACGGGAGCGATAATTTTTTTGATCATGGCTTTGCTTCTCCAGGGATAGAGGGGAAAAGTGTTGAGGAGTGAGCGCTAAGTGTTGAGAGCAAACGCCGTTCACTCTCACTTAATACTTAACCCTCGACACTTTCCTTTTACTTCCCGCTGGGGGTGGGGGTGATGCCGGGTTGTACCGGTTTGACATAGCCCGGAACACGCGGCGTGTACTCCGGGTCGTTGACGCCAACAAAACGCACGAGTTGCGCGTCACTGATATAGAAATCGTAGGTGGCTTGCACAAGAGAAACCTGAGCGGTCACGAGTTGCACCTGAGCATTCAGCACGTCCAGAATGTTGATCAAGCCGTTTCGCTGGCGTTCGAGTGCCGCCTGATAATTGAGTTGTCCCGCTTCTACGGCGACTTTTGCCGCCTGCACTCGCTGACGCGCCACTTCGCGCACCCGAAGCGACTGCTCGACGTTAAGCCGAATGGATTGCTGCAACTGATCGAGGGTGCGTCGCTGTTGCTCCAGTTGTGCTTTGCTGTCGCGCACGGCGGCTCGGCTACTTCCTCCGTCGAAAAGCGGATAGGACGCCGAAACGAGAAATGTACGGCTTTGTCCTGAGTTCGGATCGAGGGCATATCCCTGATTGATCGTGGCACTGAGGGTCAGTCCATTATTGATGATCGCTTGACGCACGCTGTAGCCCTGAGCATAAATGCGCTCGACTTGTTGCCTGAGATCAAGGCGATTATCGTAAGCGATCTTCATATAATCTTCGGTTTTGAGCGGATCGGCGGTCGGCTCCGGCAAAGCCACCGTGTCATCCGTGAGATTGACGGGCGTGTCTGCGACAATCCCCATTGCGTTTTTGAGGCTTGCCTGAGCGACATCGTAGTCGCTTTGTGCCGAAAGCAGGGAGACGCGGGCATTAGCGAGGTCGGATTGTGCTTGCAGGGTATCGGATTTTGCGGCGGAACCGACTTTCACCTGCTCCGTGATGACCGCTAGGTTAGTTTCCGCACGGCGTACATTTTCTTCCTGAACGCGCACGAGTTCCTTGCTACGCGCAAGACTGTAATAGGAAGAGGTGACGGTGAGAATAACACCCTGTCGCTGATCCCCTAAGCCGAATTCCGATGCGAACGTATTGCGCCGTGCCGCCCCAACGCTGGCTTCCCGCAAGCCCATATCATAGATCGTGAACGAAGCGTTAATTCCATTTGAGAGAACTTGCGAGGTAGCAGACCCGCGAAAGGCTTGTCCGTTAACGAAAACAATTCCGCCCGGTTGCAAGTTGGTATTGAACGAAAACGACGGAGTCACTCGCGGCAGGTAAGCCGCCTGCGATTGCGTCAGACGCGCATTTGCGGAGTCCACCTGAGTTCTTGAAATTGCTATCGAGTTCTGGCGTTGCAACCCGATTCGCACGGCTCTTCTGAGTGAAAGCGGCTTTGTCAGGTCAACATCTACAATTTCGCCCACAACCGGATTTCTAGGAGAGCCGAACCGCACCTGTGCCGGAGTCTGGAGCGGCAATTTGGGTGCGTCTTGAATCGGATTTTTGTCTGTGTTCGTTTTCTGATCCGTGCCTTTCTGTGGCTCGGAGGGGGCGGGAGAAACCGCAGGAGAAACGGGTTTGTCGTCGGCAAGGCTGAGACCGCACACAAACGGCAAAACTGCCAGCGTCGGGAGCCAGCGGCAAAAACGGATCATAGCGCGTAGAATTCCTTTCGGAGAACCTTCCCCCTCGAATTTCTCGCTCTTTTTGGGCTTGCTTCTGAAAACCAGACACACAGAAAAGAAGCGAACAGGGAAGATCAAATCAAATGTCAACCTCTAGACGCAGACGATCTATCGGCGTTTCGAGAGTTTGCGAAAAAATTAGCCTCGTCCGCGTATCCGTCTCGACATTAAATCAACGACGGGTTGCGATTGCGAACTCATTTCAGAAGGTTTTTCGCCCTCTTCGGGACGGGGAGGCGGCATCCCCCAATTCGGCAGGTGATGCCCTGCGGCTTCACGGGTTTTCTCGGCGTGAGAGACAAGCGTTTCCATGCCTTCGGAGACAAGAGTGCGTTCTGCGGGGGTCATTCCCTCCCAGACCGCTTGAAAGAAAACGTTGCGCTCGGCATCACTGGCAGAGAGAATTTCCTGTCCTTTTCCTGTCATTTTCAGGCGTACCACCCGGCGATCCAGAGGATCGGCAACACGCTCAATCAGTCCACGCCTCACGAGTTTGTCGGCTGCCTGCGTCACCGTAGACTGAGAGACCTGCAAGAGTTCGCTAATGTCTTTCATGGTTGCCTCGTGGGAACGAAAGACCGTCCACATCAGGCGAAGTTGCGCGAGTGGCAGGGTGTCCATATCGTCTATCGGGTGCGGCTCGAACATGACCGCCCTCATCATCCGAAAAAAAGCGGAGCGTATCGGCAGATCATCCTGAAAAGGAAAGTTAGGTTTTTGAGAGGGCTTGTCTTCTGCCTCGGGCATAAATAAATCCTTCGATGATCCGTAAAGAAATGCGTGGCGGGTTACTCGTATGCCTCGCGTGAACTTCTTCTAATTCTCCAAATTATCGAGCGCGTACTCCTGGACTCGGTTTCCGCTTTGTTCTTCCCGATCTTCCGTGATTGTACGCGGAATAAACGGCAGTACCACCAGAATCAGCGCGTAGACAACAGTAGTCGCGATCACACAGGGCAGATACTGGGCGCGTTCATAAAGCCAGGAGCCGAGCAAATCGCCCCATTTACCGAAAATCCAGTATCCGGTAACGGCAATCATCATCACGGTTCCTTCCAGTCCCTTCGGGCAAGCGCGAATGAGCAGATCATAATAGGCTGCCGTTGAAACCGCGCCCATGATGCCCATAAGTGCCGCGACGATCAGTGCCGACTGCGCGGAATGAATCCACAGAATAGGAACCAACTGGGGAACGGCGATAATCGTTCCCCAGAAGAGAAGAGTACGCAAAGTGAAACGACGACACAGAAATCCGTAACACGCAAAGATCGGGCAGAAGGCAATCGCAAACATCGCCTGATATTGCCCGTACTGAGCATCCGTCAGTTTGACCGTGTTGGTCAGATAATACATCGTTGCGGTGTTTGCACCCGGAGCAAAGTTCCACATCATCCAGATCAGGGTTGCAAGCAATGCGCCCCGGTGCCTGAAAAGCAAAGGAATGTTCAGGCGTATTTTTTCTTCTCGAACGATCCCACTATTTCCCGGAAAAAGGTCTTTTGAATGCCAGAAGGCTTGAAGCCAGAGTGAGGCGGAAATTGCCGCCATAAGCAAGAAAACACTGCGGAGTGACCAATTATCCGAAAGTGCGCCCCCCACGAGGAAACTGATCACGACAGGCACAGTTCCCACAAGATTGCTGAGCGCACTCAATCTTCCCGTCATCAGTCTCTGTTGCCCGACTTGCGTGGTCAGTGCGCTGGATGCCGTAGAAA
Organism: Chthonomonadaceae bacterium; assembly: GCA_014377395.1. Taxonomy (GTDB): domain Bacteria; phylum Armatimonadota; class Chthonomonadetes; order Chthonomonadales; family Chthonomonadaceae; genus JACMPS01. The sequence continues at coordinate 15,289 of JACMPS010000281.1, read as the reverse complement.
CCACAAGATAGAACAAAGAAAGCAAAATCGTACCGACAAGCAGACTACTCCAAACCGGAGGAATCATCGCGAGAGCCAGATAGGTACACGTCAACCCCAATCCACCGAGGAGCAGGTAGCCCCGGTCTCCCATGCGGCGTGGTCTCCATGAGTCTCTCGCCAGTCCCGCGACAAAACTAAGATAGAGCGGAATCGCCGTCACAAGCCCAAAGTAAGAGACACTCTGCGAAGAGAGATGAAGTCTGTTCTTAAAATAAAACTGAACAGGAAGCGAAAAAAGTCCGCTCGGACTGTGCATCCCTACGCCCACAAAAAGAAAACTGAAATAGGTGGCGATCACCAAAAGTTGACGCGGTGTCGCCGGAGTGGGTAAAGATTGGGATAAAATCACTTTCGACTTCCTGATAGTTTGCTTGCACAAATAGTTTACATAGCCGAAGTAGTTTTTGTCAAGAGAAATTGAAAAAAATTCGCAAATTTTTGCGGGGATCGGGTATAGTAGTAGACGAAATAACGCTTAATTATAAGGGGCTAAAAATGTCTATCCGCTTGAAAGAAGGGGAGCGCATCAAGATTGTGGAACGTACTCCCGTTTCCGCCGATGCCAAATCGGGACTCTATTACGGGTTTTATCGCAACCTCACCGGAACGATCTTCAAGATTTACGGCAAAGACGACACGGCGCAGGTCGCCGTTGACGTTGATCTCGACACTCTCCCCGAAGACGTATGGCGACGGCACATGGCGGTACGCGACAAAATGCTGAGCGGACTGACGGGCGAAGCGAAACGTCTCAGTCAGACCGGAGGCGAAAACGAGTTTCATCTTCGCTACGTCGTGTTGGTGGGAATGCCGGATTTGCTTCGCTTGCCAAAACCGAGGGTACAGGTTGCTAAAGCGGCGTAGGTAGGGGTTAGGAGGTGCAGGGGAAGCAAAAAGCTCTCACCCCCAGCCCCCTTCTCCCTTGTACCCTCGCAAGCGAGGAGAGAGAGGGGAGCCAATGCAAATACCCTCACGCCGGGGTTGTGTCCGAAGGAAGTCCTGTGAACTGTGTAGGGGCGTCGCTCTCCACGCCCGTTTGTGATTGGGCGCGGACGGAACGGGGCGCGGAATTCATTCCTGCGGCAGATGCAAGAACACTCTACCGTTTCCTTCTCAACACTTAATACTCAAGACTTAACATTTTCCCCTGATCCCCAATTCCTGAGTTAGCGGGTATTATTTCCGTATGAATACCGCAATTTCACACACTCTCGCCGAATTGGTTTCCGTGCTGTCCAACGCCGAACTACGCGGAAACCCTCAAGCCGAAATTCGTTCGATCACGCATGACTCCCGTGCGGTTTCGCTTGGTTCCCTGTTTTTGTGTCGTGTGGGAGATGCGTTTGATGGACACCGATTTGCCGCTGACGCCCTCGCACGGGGCGCGGCGGCAATCGTCGTGAATAGAGGAGGACTGGAGGCGGCAGGCGTGACACTTCCTGAAGGCGCAAACGTCGTTACCGTGAAGGACACGCGCAAAGCCCTGCCTCTTCTCGCCTGTGCTTTTTATAATAACCCTTCTTGTGCACTCACAATGGTGGGCGTTACCGGGACGAACGGCAAAACAACCACGACGCGCATGATCGCTCAGATTTTAAGAGCGGCAGGAAAGTCAGTTGGCTCTATCGGGACACTCGGAACGGAATTAAACGGAAATCCGATCCCCTCCGATCATACCACGCCGGAAGCCGATGAACTGCAAAATTTGCTCGCCCGTTTAAGGGAAGAAGGTGCGGAAGCGGTCGTTATGGAGGTTTCGTCTCACGCACTGGAGCAGGGACGCACGGACGGCATCGCCTACAATGTGGGGGTCTTCACAAATCTAAGTCAGGATCATCTGGATTATCACAAAACAATGGAAGCATACTTCGAGGCGAAAGCGATTCTGTTCTCTGAATACCCGATTAAGTTTCCGCGCCCCGACAAGAAAATGTTTGCGTCCGTGATTAATGTCGGGCAGTGGGAAGGGCGCGAAATGGTAACGCTCGCTCGTGGCGACGTGCTGACCTTCGATCCCGGCGCGGGGCCCGCGAACCTGAAAGCGGAAAACATCGAACTCAAGCCGGAAAGCGCGAAATTTACGGTTGTCCATGATAACGGTGTGAAGGTGGAGCGTTTCAGGATTGACTTGCCGATTGGGGGGGCGTTTCAGGTGGGGAACGCGCTGAGTGCAATCGGAGCCGCAATGAAGTTAGGCGTTTCGCAAGAAGCGATCCAAAGGGGATTGTCGGAGTTGCCGCCTGTTCCCGGTCGCTTCGAGTCGGTTTTAACAGGAGAGCGCGGGTTCAGTGTGGTCGTGGATTACGCCCATTCGCCGGACGGTATCGCAAACCTGCTGAGTTCCGCAAAAGAACTAAACCCCGCCCGTATTTTGATTGTCTTCGGATGTGGAGGAAACCGGGATCGAACTAAGCGCCCGAAAATGGGACATCTCGCCGGAGTTCATGCCGAAATTGCGATTGTCACCTCGGATAACCCCCGCAACGAAGACCCCGATTTTATTATTTCCGAAATTTTGGCGGGCATGGACGCAGAAAACGATGTAGCGATAAAAGCGGAAATTCACGTTGAGCCGGATCGCCGCAAAGCGATTGCTCTGGCACTCTCCCTCGCAAAATCGGGTGATCTCGTCTTGATTGCAGGCAAGGGACACGAGGATTATCAGATTGTCGGCGACCAAGTTTTGTCGTTCGATGACCGAAAAGTAGCGGCGGAAATTCTCGCGTAAGGCAAATAACATTTTCCCCTGAAAGCCCACAAACGAATTAAAAAGAAAACAGATGCGATCACGCTACAGTTACGTCCGCAGGACTACCGGCGAAGCCCCCTACGGCGAATTCATTCCGCCGCCCTTTTCTGCTTCTCTCCTTCTTTGAAGAGACGTCAATCCGGAAGCATTTCCCTCAACGAGACGCTAAGGGGACGCCTTTAAGATTTCTTCCTCTTCGTCGGGATCATCGCGCAAAATCGAGCGAGTGTTGAGGGCAAGGCGATAGTCGGGGTCGTTCGGATCAATGGCTTTTTTCGGGTCGAAAATACGGGCGTCCACCGAGACTGCCGAGTAGGGCGTGAAGTCCGGGGTTGACGTGAAGAAGTCGGAGAAATCATTTGCGAGGGCATCAAAAAGATTAAGCGGCGGCAACCCTAAAATTTGATACAGGGTGCGGTGCAAACTCACAATCGTCGTCAACCGATGCGACACAAAGCCCCGGCGAATGTAAGGGCTGATCGCCAGCAAAACGCTTCGCTGTGCGTCTACGTGATCCGGTTCCCCGCCTGCATCGTCCTGCGTCACAAAAATCGCCATGTGCTTCCACTGCGGCGTGTGCGTCAGAAATTCAATGATGCGCCCTAAAGCCAGATCGTTATCCGCCATCCACGACGCAACATAAGGATAACCTTTTTTTGCGTTGGGTGCGGCTCCGTGATCGTTGCAAATGGCGATGTTGAGGAAGGGCGGCACAGGATTTTTGCCGTCAAGGTAAAGCCGCGTGTAATCTTTGATCAGCCAGTCGGCGCGGTATTGATCGGGAATGTTCATGTTGAAAATGGGAAACTCACGGCAGGTTTGATCGAAAAGCACTTTTGACATCGGAATGTTGATCACTTCTCGCGCCCCTGTTTTATGCTCGTTGTCGTCCTCCAACACTCCCGCAAACTCAAAGCCTTCCCCGTAATTGCGAAACGGAATCCCATGCCCCGCGAGATGCTCCCACATCGCTCCCGCCTCCGGGTAATCCTCCGGTGCTATCGAGCCGTTGGAACCGAATGAGGCACGGCGACCGGGTGCGGTGCTTTTAAGTTTGAAGTCCCACCCCAGCGTATAGGTCATCTGGCAAAAATTGTTCGGTTGTACCCCCACAAGCCACCGATGCCCTACGCCCGAAGCCTCCGGTTCCATATAGAAGTTGTCGCTCAGCCCAAATTGACGAGCGAGGGCATTGTGATTGGTCATCACGGCAACATCATTAAGAGTGGGTTGACCCGCCGCCGCTATCGTCTGGTGATCGCCCCACCGTAGCAAGTTCGGATCATTGTTGGAGCCGGGAACCCGGTCAAAAATCGCATCGAACGTGTGATTTTCCTTTGTGATGAAAACGACATATTTGATCTCATCGGAAACTTTTCCCGGAACGTTTGGAATGACCCTCGAACTTGCCACAATCTTATTTCGCCCGGTTTCTTTTTGCTCAGCCTCTTTTCGCCGATCTTCCATGCCGTTGTAATGCAAGACGTTGCGGGTCATCACGGAGAGTTGCGCGTCGGTAGGAACCGAGAGCACGTTCACCATGCCCTTCATACCGAGATAGGGGCTTTTCGGCATTTCTTTTCCGGCGTTGGGCCCGTTTCCAAACCCGCGAAAATTGATACAGGCAAGGTTTTTTCCGTCTTCTGAAAGGGCAACACGATAGGGATACCACCCGGCGGGGATGTGCCCAATCATTTTACCGAGCTTTGTGTCGAGTACGCCGATTGCATTGATACCCGACTCGGCGATATAAAGGCGTGAGCCGTCCAACGAAAGAGCCATTCCACTGGGGGCCACGCCGCGCAAAGTTTTCGTGAGCGGAGACGGCTGAATTTTAACTCTGGTTTCGATCTTGCCCGTTTTGAGATTGATTCGCTCAATCGTGTCGTTGTTGCCATTCGAGACGTACAGGACATCACCCTTCACCGCAAGAAAGTTAGGCGCACTTCCTCCAACGGTTTTCCCTTTGTCTGAAGGCGCACCGACGAGTAACCCGGTTTTGATTTTAAGCGTGATCTTCGGGGAGTCGGGCTTTGCCGCATCTATGCCCCATACCGAAAACGATTCAGGAACATTCGGATCGCCAAGACCGGGAACATTTCGCCCTTCACTTTCTACGCCATCCCGTGCCTCTTTGCTTGGAAACCCAAAGGCGGGAAAAGTCAGCCCGCGAGGATCATTTTTCTGGCTTTTCTCCTTCGGTGGGAGGATCGCGCTGTACTCGAACATCCCGATATTCGCCACAAAAACCCGCGTACCGCTCACGGTAAGCGCGTAGGGATAACGCCCAACATCCACCGAGCCAATAACTTTCTGCGTGGAAATTTCGACAACCGCCACGCGAAAATTCGTCACGTCCGCCGCATAGAGGAACGCGCCGTCCTCGCTGAGTTTTAAGTCCATCGCATAGGAATCTTCGTACTTGCGCCCGTTCAAGACCGTATTCAGCGAAATCTCAGAGGTTACTTTTTGGCTTTCCACGTCTACGGCGTAAATCTCGCCGCTTTCGCCACTGCTCCAGTAGAGCGTTTTGCCGCTTTGCGAAAATGCCGCCCCTCCCGCATTGGTGCGCTTTTTTTTGCCCTCGGTTGGCAGAAAACTCGTGACCTGCGGCGTTGTGCCTGTCCAGTCCTTCACAAACTGCCCCACGCCCTCACTCGCAATAAAGAGTGTCCTTCCGTCAGGGCTAAGCGTCAAGCCGTGCGGCCACTTTGAGACGGGGAAGTGTCTGCCTTCGGGCTTGAGTAGCCGTCCATTCGAGAGAATTGTCAGTCCTTCCGGGCGATGTTGCGGAAATTCGTCTACGGCAGGCGCGTGAAGAAGAGGTGCTTTCTGTGCGAATGTAGCGACGGGTGAAACAATGAGCGCGAGTGAAGACACGAAAGGAGCGAGGCGATTGCGGGTTGGCATAAAATAAGGTTTCTGAAAGATAAGTGATTCTGCCGCCTTATCGTTTGGGGAAAATAAGGCGGCAAAATGTTGGTTGTGGAGAGCGTTACTCTCCCGATTTTTCTTTACGCATTTGTTTCTGCGTTTGCTTTTGTTCGTCGGTTATCGCATCGGGTTCCGGGGCTTTGCGGCAACCGCTCAGCAAAGTTGCGCTGATCAATCCCAACGCCAGTATCATTTTGACAGAGTGTGAAGTTTTCATAACGGACTCCTGTTGTTAAAGCGGAGAGGAGAAGCAAACTGCGCTTCTCCTCCAGATTGTCAACAACGGGTTAGTTGTCCATGAAGGAGCAATTGCTGCCCCCGGTGGCAGGACAAGGAGGATAATTGTCGTTGATGAACTTGGGAATCTGGTTGCAGACGATTCCGTCAGGGATGTTCATGTCGTCGCCGGAATCGGGGTTTTTATTGATGATTGATTCGGGGTCGGCACAGTAGGCTCTTGAGGCAAGTTCAAGACTGCGTGGCATAACAAAGCGGTCGTTGAAGGCTCCGCCCATGTAGCCGGCTCGCATCTTGACGGCTTTGGCGTGTCCGTCAGCAAAGGCATAATTGAACATTCCACTTGTGTGGCGAAGGGCACTGTTACGTGTGCCATCCCAGGTGTCAGCGGAAAAGCCGATCCCGACCGTCATACGAGGAGTGTCGTAGGTGTCGCCAAATGCAAAGAGTTCCGCCGGGGTCTGGAACGAAGCAATGGATTTGCCGGGGATATGGGTTTTACCGGGGCGTGCCGGGTCGGGCTGTTGCCGCTCCAGTAGTCCGCCGCCGCGCCAACCGATGGGACCCCAGTTATAGCCATAGCCGACATAGTGGCTGAGCTTGTAGTAGCCACTGGAGAGGGCACCCCCTTGAGTTCTAGGTGTGCCATCACTGCGCTCCGGGCAATAAAAAACATCCACGTTTTTGACGTAGGGCATGAGTTCGGTCCACCATTCCCAGCCGCTTCCACGACCGGAGGGCGTCACCTCATCGTAATCCTGAACATACATATGAAAGCCCGTTCCTGCCTGTTTGACGTTGGAGAGGCAGGAGATACCTCGTGCTTTTGCACGGGCTTGAGCGAAAACAGGGAAAAGGATCGCCGCAAGAATGGCGATAATAGCGATGACAACAAGCAGTTCAATCAGGGTAAAAGCGTTGGGGCGCGTAGTGCGCCGGGGGGGAAGTCGAAACATGGGTGGCTCCTTTTCTGGATACGGAAAAAAGTGAAAGTGAAATAATCTCATGGAAGATCGCTGTCCTCCAGAAGTCTATTTTGACGAGCCTATGTTATGAGAAGGTTATGGACACATTAAGGTTTGATTAAATTATGAATGTTATTCATGGGAGAGGCGCAAAAAAGCGCGAACTCCAGAGAAAGAGTTCGCGCTTTTTTAATTCAATCTGCGATTAGAGACTAGCCGCAACCGCAACCACCGCCGCCGGAGCCACAGCCTCCGCCGGAAGAACCGCACCCACCGCCCGATGACTCGCCCTCTTCCGCAGAGAAGGAGTTGCCGCAACCGCAAGAACGGGTTGCGTTAGGGTTGTCAATCTTGAAGCCACCGCCCATCACGTCCTCGACGTAATCTACGGAAGCACCCTTCACATAATTATGGCTCATCGCATCCACGAGGACACGAACACCGAATTGTGTGGAAACCAGATCACCCTCTTCCACCTGATCGTCAATTGCCATACGGTAGTTAAGACCGGAGCATCCGCCGCCCTCGACGTACACACGAAGAGCCGCATTGGGGTTGCCCTGTCTCTCCAGCAATTGCAAAACTTCCTGCGCGGCGCGCTCGGAGAGGTTTACATCAGCCTGAGGGGTCACTTCTAAAGTTGCCATGAAAATATCGTTCCTTTCAGAAATCTCACTTAAAAAATCGTTGTGTCGTTCGCCTTATTTTCGGGGCGTCGTGTGTCGAACTGGATAGGCGGCATCTTACTCCCTTTGTTATCTCTTTCTGAATCGGAACAAGAGGTGCAAGACAAAACGCATTGTACACGATACGACCCTAAATTGCAATACGTTGGAGGGATCGCTGTCCGTTCCCAGAGGAGAGGAAAGTATTAAGTGTCGAGTGTTAAGTATTGAGCTGAAGATTCTTCCCCTTGCACCAGGACTTATCTTGCCTCTTAGCGCATTGCACTTGCCGCAGGAATGAATTCCGCGCTCGGAGGCGTACCGCCCGCGCCCAATCACAAACTCCTGCTCAACGGTCTGCAGAGACATCCAATCACAAACTCCTGCTCAACGGTTCGCAGGACTTCCTTCGGACACAACACACGCTGTTTTCGGCTGAAAAAGAGGGGTTCAGGAGGTTAGAACAAAGATTATCACCCCTGCTTTTGCCTTGAGTCCACGCAGGTGGACTTCGCGCTTTTAGATCCGGGGAATTTATTCCCCGGACGCCTTGCAACGCTCGTAAATTTCCTTCTGCAACAAGAGGAGAACAATGCTTCACCTCGTCTCTCCTAACCCCTACTCCCTAAAACCTAATTCCTAATTTTCAACCCCCGTAATTGATGAAGTCCGATTGTCACATGAATTGTGGCAAAAACCCCTGTTATGTGATCGCCGAACAAAAAGAAGCGATCCAAAAAAAGACAGGAGACAGACTTGAAACGTAAAAGATCGGGTTGGACGCTTGCATTCATTCCCTTAATTTCAGGAGCGAGTATCGGGACTGCACAGGCGCAGGAATATCTGGTCGGGTTAAGGGTAAGATCCGATGCCTCATTGAGAACGGAGATGACGGCGGGCGGGCAAGTGTTGGGCTACAGTGCCTCCCTCAACGCTTTTCGGGTGAGACTTTCGGGGGTGCGATCCCTCCGACAAAGATTGGACGAGTTGCGTAAAAACCCGCAAATCGCTTATGTCGAGCCGAATGTCCGAATGGAAGCCCTCAAAAAAAGTAATCCTTCCGGCGCGATTGTCGCCAACGATCCCTTTTACTCACAGCAATACGCGCTCGGCAAAATGCAGGTCTCGCAAGCCTGGAATCTCTGGAATCCGATTTCTCAGACGGTGGTGGCAATCCTCGATACGGGCGTGGATGCAGGGCATCCCGATCTGACGAACGCGATCTACCGAGATGCAAACCGCAACGTCATCGGCTACAATTTCACGGTCGGCAACAGCGACACAACGGACGGAAACGGACACGGAACCTTTTGCGCTGGTGAAATCGCCGCGCAAGCGAACAACGGTATTGGCGTCGCAGGCGTTGCCGGACCAAACTCATTTATGGCTTCGGGGACTGAAAACCCAATCAAAATTATGCCAATCAAGGTGCTTGCCGCCGATGGTTCCGGTTATCTCAGTTGGGTTTGTGACGGGATTACATGGGCGGTGGATCATGGCGCAAAGGTGATCAGCCTCAGTCTTGGTGCCCCCTCTCCAAGCCAGACGCTGGACACGGCGGTCTCTTACGCCAACGCTCGTGGATGTCTTGTGGTAGCGGCGGCAGGAAACAACGGAGTCTCCACAAAATTCTATCCGGCAGCCACCCCCGGAGTTCTCTCCGTGGGAGCCACAAACTCCGGGGATCGTCTGACTTCGTTCTCGAATTATGGGGATTGGGTCAAGATCGCCGCTCCCGGAGAAGGAATTCTTTCGACGTTGCCCTCTAATCAATATGGAAATGGATCGGGCACTTCAATGGCTTGTCCGCTCGTTGCCGCCGCCGCCGCCGTTCTTCGCGCTCAGTTTCCGCAGATGTCCAATGGTGATCTGAGCAACCTTCTCACCACGCAAACAGATCCGTACACTCCCTATGAGTCTCGTTTGATTGCACCGAACGGCGGGCGTCTCAACCTCTACAAAGCCCTGAGTGCCGCCGGGGGAACGCAGCCCGCTCCGTCTCCACCTGTCTCCACCGTGACTTTGCAGGGGATGTCCTTGCAATGGAGTGAAGTTCCCGGCGGAATCGCTCTGGGGGGGCGGGTCGAACTTTCCGGGCAGGCTCCGGGCGGAGGCATCGTGATCAGATTGGAATCGTCCAATCTCGCAACGGCGACACTTCCTTCTGCGACGGTGACGGTTCGAGCGGGAGAGCGCAGTGCCTACTTCGCAATCCAGACATTAAAAGTTGTGGACACTTCTACCTCGATTATCTCGGCAAGGTTCGGAGAAGTCACGAAGTCGGCGACCTTGAAGGTGACGGCTCCCAAAATCATAGCGTTTGTGATCGACCCGCGCGTTGTTGTCGGAGGAAAAACCTCTCGCCTGATGATTACGCTTTCAGCACCCGCCCCAACGGGAGGCACAACGGTGACATTCAGGGCGAACAGCGATTACGTCATTCTTCCGGCAAGTGCTGTCATTCCGGCAGGGTCTCGTTCCGTCCGTATCGAGTTCCCGACTCGTGTGGTCAACACAATTCAGAATGTACAGATTTCTGCCACGCTTAACGGTGCGTCCAAAACGGCAGACCTGACGATCAAAACAAACAAGTAAGAGTTTTCTTAATTTAGGGAACTTTTTTGGAAAAGGGATAAAAACAGTTGACAGGTTGAAAACAATGTGTTAAGATAAGGGTGTCTAATGCAATGCTTTTACCCTGGACGAGAAGTGTCACCGATGATGAGAGAGTCTAGCCCCAGACGACCTCTGAAAAGACACTCGCTTGCGAAGGAAAACCTCATTTTCTTATCTCTCTCCGGCGGCGCGTTCTCTTAACCGAAAACGCACCGCCACTTTATTGTCACAGGAGAGGTGTTTTCTCCCTCTTCTTTCCAAATCACACTTAAAACATACCTATCATGGCAAATCTCACACTCAACTACTTCAATCCGTCGCTTGGCAAAGCAACGAGTGCCAACGTTCTCCTCCCCGATCCCGGCATTCCAGGTCCTTACGCCGTCTTCTATCTTTTGCACGGCTTTTCGGACGATCACACGGTCTGGCAACGCCGCACAAGCCTTGAACGCTATGTTGCGGGGCTTCCCGTGATCGTGGTGATGCCGGACGGCGGGCTGAGTTTCTACTGTGACGACCCGGACGGCATGAAGTGGGAAACCGCGATTGCCGTTGATCTCGTGAAGTACGTAGACACCCTTTTCCAAACAAGGGCGGACAGAACCGGGCGTTGCATCGGAGGGCTTTCAATGGGGGGCTATGGAGCCGTCAAACTCGCCCTCAAGCACCCGGAAACCTTTGTAAGTGCCACGTCTCATTCAGGCGCAATGGGGTTTGCCCACAGCAGTTGGGAGCGTTATGCGTCGGTGATACGGATCAATCAGTTCAGGCACATCTACGAAAAGTCGGTTGCGGGGGGCGCGGAAGACCTGTTTGCGCTGGCGGAGAAACTTGATCCGACACTTCGCCCCTCGCTACGCATCGACTGCGGAACGGAAGATTTTCTGCTGGAAGACAATCGAAACTATACCGCTCATCTCAAGAGCATTGGCTACGCGCACGAGTACGAGGAATTTCCCGGTAGCCATGAATGGGGTTACTGGGACACCCATGTGCAGAGAGCGATTGCATTCCACCGAAACCTCGGCGGCTGGTAAAATCGGAAGATGAACAAGACACTTTACTTTGTGCGGCATTGTGCCGCGTCAGGTCAAGAGCCTGATGCACCTCTCACGGAAGAGGGACACGAACAAGCAGAAACCCTTACCAAATGGTTTGCGGACAAAAAGATTGATTTGATCGTGAGCAGCCCGTACTTGCGGGCGACCCAAACGATTACGCCTCTGGTGCAACGGCGGAAGATCGAACTGAGGCTTGATTCACGCTTGGAAGAACGTGTGCTGTGCGCGGAAACACTCACCGATTGGAAAGAAAAACTCCGCGCGACGTTCGATGACCCCTTTCTGTGTTTTCCCGGCGGTGAGTCAAGCCATATTGCGACTCATCGTGCCGTCCATGCCCTCACGCCTCTGCTCGAAAACGACCTGCAAACAATCGCGGTTGTCACGCACGGCAATCTGCTGACCTTGATCCTCCGGCATTTCGACCCCACTTTCGGGTATGACCACTGGGAGCGTATGACCAACCCGGATGTCTACTGCCTCGACTGGAAAGAAAACACCCCGCCCGTGATTGAACGGGTGAATAAAGCGGAAAGATTCGACGTATCTCACGTTACACACCACCGGCATTCATTAGAGACAAAGAGGAAAGTGTTGATCTCGCCCCCACCCTGATTCTGTTCACTCACCCTCCCCCAAAATCCGGGAGAGGGGAGTCAATACAAATGCCCGTTTCTTTCAACACTACTCTCTTGCTTTCACTTTTCCTCTTTGCGCCTTTGCGTCTTCGCACGAGAAAAATCTCCTCTTTATTTCTCCGTGCCTCCCTACCTCTAGCGTAGCAGGTGGTTGATTTTTCTTTGCGTAAAGTGAGTAATACATCAAAAAATTCCGGCGGAATCAATTCGCTGAGGGTTGCTACGCCGTTCCGAGTTCGTTCAATCGCGGACATTAAGAGAGCAGGGTAAAGGTTTCACGGGCGATCTGGCGTTCCTCATCAGTGGAGATTACCCATACTCTTGCCTCGTCCTCATCGCTGATTGCCGTAGGTCTCTGCCCAGTCACATTTTGATTGCGCTCATCGTCTACGTACAAACCGAGAAATTCCAACCCCTCACAAATACGCGCCCGCATTGCCGCCGAATGTTCTCCGATCCCTCCCGTGAAAACAAGGGTGTCCACACCCCCCAGAGCCGCCGCATAAGCCCCGATGTATTTGCGGACACGGTATGCGAAACACGCCAGCGCGAGTTCCGCCGCATCGTCTCCTTCACTCGCTGCCTTTTCCAGATCCCGCATATCGCCGCTCTTCCCCGATAGTCCTAACAATCCGCTTTTGTGGTTGAGCAACTCTTCCACTTCATCGAACGTCATGCGGTTTCCGCGTAAAAGGTGCAACACCAAACCGGGGTCAACATCGCCGCTCCTGTTGCCCATAATCAGCCCTTCAAGCGGAGTAAAGCCCATGCTCGTGTCAATACTTTGCCCGTTTTTCAGGGCGCAGATGCTTGCGCCATTTCCGAGGTGACAAATGATCCGCCGGGTATCACCTGAAGCGGAATGATCGAAGTGATCGGAATGAAGAGTGCTTTGCGCGTGACCTTTGAGTAGAGACTCCAAACGTTCCGACACAAAGCGATATGAGATACCGTGAAACCCGTAGCGACGCAACTGTAAGCGTTCGGAAATTTCGGTGAGGAGTGCATAATTTCGGGAGACGAACGGTAAATCGTGGTGAAACGCCGTGTCGAAAATCGCGACGTTCGGGACAGAGGGTAGCAGACTTTGCACCGCCTCGATCCCCGCCAACCCGGAAGGATTGTGGAGCGGAGCGAGTTCGGTCAGTGCTTGAATCTCGGCGAGTACGGCGTCATCAATGAGAGTTGGATTAAAAAAGCGTGATCCGCCATGCACGATCCGATGTCCTACCGCGTTAATCGTGAGCGGCTTTTGTTCGGCTTCGGTTGGCTCGGTGAGCTGCCTGAGAATTTCCGTTGCCGCCTCCAAAACCGACCGGGTTCCTACGTCTCGCTTCTCCGAATGGCTTGTGTCTCCGTGAAAAAAGGTCATTTGCGCGTCGGGTTTGCCGATCCGCTCAACTTGTCCTCCCGCAATCACCCTTTCCGCCTCCGAGAGAGAACACAACTCATCTATCTGAAAAAGACGAAATTTCAGGCTGGAACTCCCTGCGTTCAATACGAGAATGTTCATTTTAGGCTCCTTCCGGCTTTCTAAGGGGGTGTTGAAAAGGTATAGCAGTAAGTTTTGTTGCAACCGCATCAGCCGCAGGAATGAATTCCGCGCTCGGAGGCGTGCCGCCCCTGAATTGGATAAAACTCGGACACACTACTCATACTTTTGTTGGTTGTGGAGAAATGTTGGAAAATAGAGGAGCCTTCATGAGCCCGGCGGAATGAATTCGCTTGCTGGTGGCTACGCCGGTAGTCCTGCGGACATGGATTCAGCATGATCGCTTTTGTTCTTTGCGAAAAAGTCTGTTCAGGGCGCAATCTGACAAGTGGTGTGTCCGAGTTTTGTCCAATTCAGGGCGGCACGCCTCCGAGCGCGGAATTCATTCCTGCGGCAGTTGTGTTACGGTAGGACGCATCTCTCTTTAGACTCGCACAGATCTCATCCCTGATTTCGCCCAATTCACCCCTCTCCCGATTTCCTCATGCTTCGGAGAGGAGGGGGAGCCAATGCAGGCTTAATGTGACCACTTCCAATCACGGATTTCGGGGAGGTCATCGCCGTACTCTCGCACGTAAAGCGTGTGTTCGATCAGGCTATTTTGCATCTTCTGCTTGAGGTAAGCCGCCCGATAGCCCAGCGAAGGCACACGATCAATCACATCAATGACAAGATGAAAGCGATCCAGATCATTCAGGACACACATGTCGAAGGGGGTTGTCGTCGTTCCCTCCTCTTTGTAACCACGAACGTGCAGATTTTTGTGATTGTGGCGGCGATAGGTCAGCCGATGAATCAGCCAGGGATAGCCGTGATAAGCAAAAATGACGGGCTTGTCCGTCGTGAAAAGGCTATCGAAATCTTTGTCGCTCAGTCCATGCGGGTGTTCCGTGTCCGGTTGTAATTTCATCAGGTCAACCACATTGACCACTCGGATTTTCAGTTCCGGGGCATTATGACGCAAAATGTCTACGGCGGCGAGTATTTCCAGCGTAGGCACGTCTCCCGCGCAAACCATGACGACATCCGGTTCCCCTTCCGCGTCGTTGCTCGCCCATTCCCAGATGCCGATGCCGCGTGTGCTGTGCTTTACGGCGGCATCCATATCCAAGAATTGAAGAGCGGGTTGCTTGCCCGCCACAATCACATTGACGTAGTTTCGGCTCCGCAAGCAGTGATCGGTGACGGAGAGCAGAGTATTCGCGTCGGGCGGCAAATAAACGCGCACCACCTCCGCTTTTTTGTTGACGACGTGATCAATAAAGCCGGGGTCTTGATGCGAAAAGCCGTTGTGATCCTGTCGCCAGACGTGCGAAGTGAGCAGATAATTGAGAGAAGCGAGCGGTCTGCGCCACTCGATGCGGCGCACGGATTTAAGCCATTTTGCGTGCTGATTGAACATTGAATCGATGATATGAATAAAGGCTTCATAGCAATTAAACAGCCCATGCCGACCAGTAAGTAAATAACCTTCCAGCCATCCTTCACATTGATGCTCACTAAGCATCGAGTCCAGCACGCGCCCAGATGGAGCGAGAAATTCATCGCTCTCTATTTCTCTGGCATCCCACTGACGATTAGTTACTTTAAAGACAGCGCCTAACAAATTTGAAATGGTTTCATCGGGACCAAAAATTCTAAAATTTCTTTGATCAAGATTAAGTTTACAAACGTCACTCAGAAAATTTCCAAGCACCATTGTATCTTGACCGACAACGCCACCAGGTGAGGGAACCTTAACTGCGTGCTCACGGAAATCAGGCATCCGCAAATCGCGCAACAGTATTCCTCCATTAGTGTGGGGATTGGCGCCCATTCGCCGATTACCTTTTGGTGCTAGCTCTGCCAATTTTGAAATCAATCGTCCGTTGTCGTCAAACAGTTCTTCTG
>JACMPS010000280.1 GCA_014377395.1 Chthonomonadaceae bacterium | reverse complement strand
TGTCTACGTTTTGACTGACGGAAGTTGAAAACTCAGGCTTCCAATCACGGGTAAACCCCTATTGTTCACGAGTTTTAGCAAGAAAAGCACTCCTTTTCGCTACTGGCGTGCTCTAAAACCCGAAAACTAGCACAACCCGTTGAACACATTTCTCAGCAAGTTGCTCTGAAATGAGTTGCTCCTGAATTTCCCCTCGTACTCCTCGCGTGAGATTTCCCTGTCGGACCGCTATTGCCGCTTACGATTGAGTTTTCTCAGGGCGCGTCCCGGTCTTGTCCCTGTTTCTTTGCCCTCCTCCAACACCGAAACACCGTTTACGATCACCCTCTTGATGCCGAGCGGTGCGGAAGCCGGGTTTTGTACCGTCGCTGTGTCCTGCACAGTGTTCGGATCGAATATCACGAGGTCGGCTTTCATTCCCGGTGCAATTCGCCCTCGATCCGATAGCCCGAAACGTTTTGCGGGAAGAGAAGTCATCTTCCGAATGGCTTCTACCAATGACAGCGTATGCTGAACCCGCACGTACTCGCCGAGAATACGTGGGAATGTTCCGGCTCCGCGTGGGTGCGAAGGGTGCAGTCCGCCGTCCGAGCAGAACATAATTCGGGGATCGGCAACAAACTTTCGGAGGTCATCTTCCGACATTGCCGTCACGACAACGCTTTCTCGTCCCTTTCCGTCTTTCGTAGTCTCAACAATTTCTTGCGCCAGTGTGATCGCCTCCTTGCCTGTCAGTACCGCGATTTCCGCGAGAGTTTTCCCCTCCCATGCCTTGTCCGGTGAGTAGGTTGTCAGGCGAACGTTGCCCGCCCCGCCCACATCGGCAAGCCCCGCCTCCCACAGTTTCCGGTCCCCGAAATCCTCGGTAGGGATAATGACACGAATCGTGGATTGCCAGTAGGTGTAGGGGTAGACATCGGCGGAAATGTCCAGTCCATGCTTTTTGCCCTCGCTCATCAGGCGGAAAACCTCTCCCGTTTTGCCCCACACCTTTGCGGAACCGAGTTTGATGTGCGAGATTTGCGCGGGTAGGTGTGCCCTCTCTGCGACGGTACGCAACCCCTCGAAGGCGGAGAAAACTGTGTTGTCCTCATTCCGAACATGGCTGATGTAGAGACCACCCCACTCCGAAGCCGTTTGCGCCAGAGCGATCACCTCCGCCGTGTCGCCATAACGTCCCGGCACATATTCCAACCCCGTTGAAAGTCCCAACGCCCCCGCCTTCATTTCGCGCTCGACAAACGCCTTCATCTTCACGATTTCTTCGGGGGTGGCAGGGCGATTTTCCTTACCGATCACGCTTCCCCGTGCCGTGCCATGTCCTGCAAACGAGGCAACATTGAGCGCGATTTGCGTTTTCTCCACGCTATCAAACCACTCACTCAGGGGAACGTTGGAGCCGCCGTCCTGCCCGACAATTGCCGTGGTGATGCCCTGCCGAATCTGTGTTTCGGCAAGGGGGTCTTCTTTCAGTCCGCCGTCCGCGTGACTGTGAGCATCAATGAACCCCGGTGCGACAACAAGCCCGTTTGCTCCAATCGTCATTTCGTCTTTGTGCGGCTTGAGATGTTTGCCGACCTCCACAATCGTGTCGCCAACGATGCGTATTTCGACAGAGCGCAGTTTCCCTCCGGTTCCGTCTGCGACCTGCCCGCCCACAATCCGCCAGTGACCGGGAGGCGTGGGAGAGGGCAGAGGCGGTGAGAAAGGCGGGGTCTGCAAAATCAGTGGGGAGAACAGGAGTAAAAAAGGCATTCTTGAGAACAACATAAAACGCTTCCTTCGATGTAGGGATGTCTGAATTATTTCGGATGGCACAGCAGTAAAACCGTGAACGTTACGGGTTGCTACGAATTTACCCCGGTTTTCATTCTCCTGTTTTCCGTTTATGGAGATCGCTTGCCTTTAATCTCTCTGTCTGAGAAGACCGAAATGAGACCCTTCAAGCAAAATACATTCGCTTCGACACTCTTGACAAACCTGTAATCAAAATTTAACACAAAAAGATGCAAGAGGGATTGCTTTTTCTGCGATGGTGTGATTTAATAGAAAGGTGAGATCAATCGCAACAGGTGCATGAATGGGACAAACTCGTAAAGCAAAGACAGCAGAAACAGCAAAAAACAATCTCATTGACGCCAAACGACAAATCTTGGAAGTTGATCACGATTGTCATAGGAACATTCCTTTTCTACAAAACTATCGTTCCTCTGCCGTATTTGATTTTCATCTTTGGAAGGCTTTATGGGTCTGGAAGAATCAATTCGCAGGGAGTTGCATTTTTAAGTCTATGGTTTGGAATGGGATTGGTGCTGAGTGCCGTTACTTGTGTTTGTGTGTTTAGATCATTGACCTGGCTTGTACAACTCAGGCGAAGTCGGCGATGCGTCTCCGTTAGCA
>JACMPS010000279.1 GCA_014377395.1 Chthonomonadaceae bacterium | reverse complement strand
GCAAAAATTGCCTTCACGGGAAAAGGGGCAGGTGCAATCCGCAGAAAATTGTTCTTCCCCCTCTTCTGCATTGGCGTCGGTATTGGTTTCAAGATTGTAATCGAGCCTGACGCGATACCGCTCACTGCCCTGCACCCACCCGGTAAGGGTTTGCTCTCCGACAAGTAACCCACTGACGGCTCCTGCCTCGAAATAGGTCATGCCCGCCTCATAGGAACGGCTTCCCGCAAGTGCTTTCAATCGTTGATAGGTGAGAATTTGTTGCCAATTCATTGTTCTGATACTTGCTCGAATCGTTTGTGATTCGCCCTTCCGACTGTCTTGCTCTCATTCTAAAAACATTTTACCTGAAATTGAGAACGAGGACAGCGAAATAATTTTGCCGACGGCAACTTTACCGAAAGTTCTGCAAAACAGAAGGCGAACAAAAAACAGACTTTCTTAACACTCTTTTAGAGGAAAGGAGGAAAAGCCCCTCTGCAATCAACAACCCAAAAAGATAATTCTAAAAAGATAACGATGTCCTGCAACTTTCTCCTCTTGTTTTTCCGACAGAGGGAAGAGCGGTTTTGCAATCCATCTGATTGCCCCATATTCTGTCCTCGAATTGCTCACCATTCCTCTTTATTTTGTGGAAAAAGCGAACTCTTTTAGATTCTTTTTAGAGCCGCCACTTTTCCCTACTCACGTTTCAAGGAGACCTGCGATGAATTTCCGATGTCCTATCCACATTGTCTTGAGTGTGCTTATGGTTGGATTGCTCACTGCCCCCTGCCTTGCCACCGACTACAACGAAGCGATTTCCGGCGACCTTTCCAATTCCGGCTTGACCCCGACTTCGATTGGTTCGCTCACTCTTGGCGCTAACAGTGTTCTTGGCACAACGGGGCGCGGCGGCAACGGACTTGACCGCGATTATTTCACGTTCACTGTCCCGGCTAACTTCACTCTGGTTTCAATGACGGAACTTTCCGGCACGACTGTCGGCGGCGACGTGTCCTTTATCGGTGTGCAAGCGGGCAACAAAGTAACGGTTGGAACGAACCCCACAAGTGCGGCGGGGCTTCTGGGTTGGACACATTATGGTGTCGCCGACATCAATGTTGACATTCTGCCACGCATGGGTGTGCCATCCTTTGGTTCGACGGGTTTTACCACGCCGCTCAGTGCGGGAAATTATGCGTTCTGGGTGCAGGACTTCAATGTGGGAGTGTTCACGTATGGCTTCCGTCTCGGAGTTCAAGCGGTTCCCGAACCGGGTAGCCTTGCGCTTTTCACCGGGTTGGGAGTGGGCGGTAGCCTTTTGACATTCTCTCGCTTGAAAAGACGCCGCATCGTCTGATACTCTCATTGAAGATTGAAAAACACAAATCGGCGGTTTCTACTCAGAGTAGAAGCCGCCGACAAAATTTTGTTTTGTATGAAATCAATAGAAGGATTGAAGCAAAACTCAGCCTCCGGTCACACAATGCGCGTCTTCAAGGCGGTTCTCCGCAACCGTCACCCGATTACGCCCTTCTCTTTTTGAGCGATAAAGAGCCTCGTCCGTCATCCGAAGCAACTGATCTGCGTCACCCCGCCCCTCAATGGCAGTTGTAACTCCCACACTGACCGTTACCGGGAAATGTTTCCAGATCGTCGCTTCTACCGTCGCCCGCACTCGTTCACCGAGCGCCGTTGCACCCTCCGAATCGGTTTCCGGCAACAACAATACGAATTCCTCGCCTCCGTAACGCGCCGCCGTGTCCACGTCCCGCACCAGCGATTTCAAGAGTTCACCCAGTTGTGCGAGAACGACATCGCCTGCCGGATGCCCGTAGGTATCGTTGTAGTTCTTAAAGTGATCTACGTCCAGCATAAGAAGCGACAGGGAAGTCTTAAAGCGTGACGCACGGCTCAACTCTCGTTTCATCGCCTCCGTGAACCCTCGTCGGTTGCAAACGCCGGTCAACACATCCGTTTTAGCGAGGTCAGAGAGATGACCATTCATCTTTCTGAGTTCCTGCTCTCGTTGCTCCAGAGCTTTTTCCGCTTTTATTTGACGGGTAATGTCCTTGTGCAGAAGAACGGCAAACCGCTTACCACCTGAGATAAAAATCGAAACACGCAGAGTAAACCACCTGCTGATGTGGATGGAATGGCAGGGATAGTCCACCTCGAAGCCCTCTCGTTCGCCGGTCAGCACCTCACGCAATGCTTTCGCCATTGCCTTCGAAGTTTTGTCGCCCTGTATCGCGGCGGCATCACAAACACTCAGGTAATCCGCCCCGACACTCCACCTCAAAGCGGTTTCTCGATCAGGGAACTCTCCATACCAGATACGATTTGCGTAAACGATTCTCCCAGTTACGTCAATGACGACTACCTTTGAGTCGAAGGCATCCAGCACATCGGCGAACGTAAACCCGATCACGATGGATTGTCGAATCGCGTCATGGGGAAACTCTAAGATCATCTCGGAAGATACGGTGTTTTGCACCATTCGCACTGTCCCTCACCTCAGCCCGGTTTGTTGCCTATGCCGAGGTCTCTCTTGCACTCTATTACGTAATTTAGAACAGAAATAATTTCGATAATTTCCGGGCGAAAGATGAGAGTGAGGGAAACGCCCTGAGAATATATGTGTCCTCTAATTATCGGTTTTTTATCTTAACAATCTTTACAAAATTATCCCTTTGTTTATTCTTACGGGAAATCCGGATATGTGTCACCGCGTCATGAGCCAATGTACAATAAAGCCAATTACAAGAAAGAAGGTTGCAGTCGAAAAACGATTCCATTTCCTCTGTTTGCGTTCCTCAATCGTTCTTTCAATCGGCACGGAGTCTGCATTCTTTCGTTTGTTGAGAAGGAACTTCCAGAGAACCATAATCCCCAGACTGTGCCAGTAGCCAATCTCGACTACTCCTAGCGGCGTTAAAAACCACCTCCAGAACCACATCAATACAAGGGCGTCGTATCCTAGAAGTAAGAAAGTCGTTGGCACACCGACTGTTAAAAGCCAGACTGCAAGTTCCGCTTTTTCTTTTTTGCTTTCCGGGTCTTCCTCTGTATTGCCTGAGTTTGTGTCGCTCATCGGTATTATCTTTCTCAATCGGGCAAGGTTTTGTTCACTCTTATCAGGGAATACGAGGTCAGATGAGTGAACGGTGTCACTATTTTCTCTGTGCCTTTGCCGTCCTTGCGCGGGGTAAAATCAAATCCCCTACTGCCCCGTCCAGAACGTGATCGGCGGAATTTCGGCAACGCCTTTCCGCAGGGTTTGCTCCCACTGAGTACGGATCGCTCGAAGATCAGGGTCTTTTTCGGTGAAGCGACGCTGACGTAGAATGTCGAGTTCGTCCTTTTTGTAAACCAACAGATCAATCGGGGGACCTACCGTGAGATTGGAGCGCATCGTCGAGTCGAGGGAGATCAGGGCGTATTTCGCGGCGGTATCCACCGTGGTATGCTCGTAGTGAACGCCTCTGTCGAGGATAGGACGCCCGTATTTCGCCTCTCCGACTTGCAGATAGGGGGTTTCTTCGGAGGCGGCAAGCGGATTTCCCTGCGGATAAATCTGGTATAAATAGGGGGTTTGTTGCCCGATTTGTCCACCGAGAATCACGTTGATGTTAAACTTGAAGTCGTCTTTCTCTAATGCTTCCCGGTCCAGGTCAGAGACAAACCGAATTTTCTCTCCAATCGAACGGGCGGCATCGTAAAGCGTGTCCGCTTTCATTAGCCCTTCGCCCGCATCCCAATCTTTTTGCAAAAGAGAGATCACCGATTGAGAGATTGAAAGGCTTCCACTCGTAAGGAGAAAGAAGACGCGCTCCCCTGGCTTGACGAATGTGTGCATTTTGCGGTGAACGTTCACGGCATCGTAGCCCGCGTTCGTGCGCGAGTCGGACGCCATTACAAGCCCCTCGCGTGTCATAATTCCGAGGCAATAAGTCATGCCTTTTCCTCGTATGCTTTCATGGTATAGGTGTTACCTCTTTGTGTGCGTTGTGTGAGTTTCGGTGCAGAAGCAAGATTATACCTTGCATCGTGAGGGGTTCGACGTAAGAAATCGATCACTCAAGAGAGATCAAGCCCCCGAATTGCGTCATCGAAAAATAAATCAGATTTGTTGATCAACCTGAAAGAAGGAAAAAACCACGATGCAAATTCGCATCGGTTACGAGATAGAGTTTGAGCAGAAAGAGGCGGTTCCCTATGTCACTCTGCTGAAAGTGCGCCCGGAAGAAACCTCAAAATTGACCTTGCCGGAGGACTACAAAGTTTCGCCCTCTCTTCATGTTCATGATTTCTCCGACGGGTTCGGAAATCGCTGTAGCCGGTTTCTCGCCCCGGCAGGAAAGTTTAGTCTGTCTTTCGAGAACATTTTAGAGCATAACGGGCTACCGGATTTGTATGTGCCGGACGCCATTCAGCACCCTATCGAGGATTTGCCCGATGAGGCATTGCCTTATCTTCTTGGTTCGCGCTATTGTGAAGTGGATGAGTTGATTCCGATAGCATGGGAACTGTTCGGAAATACAAAGCCCGGTTGGGAGCGAGTACAGGCGATTTGTGACCGGGTACATTCGCACGTCACCTACGACTACGGGCGCACTCACCCCCGCAAAACAGCAAAGCAGGTTTATGAGGACGGCGGCGGCGTCTGCCGGGATTTTCAGCATCTTGCGGTCACGTTTTGCCGTTGTATGAATGTCCCTGCCCGCTACGTGAGTGGTTTTCTAGGTGATATTCAATTCGAGCCGATCCCCACACCGATGGATTTTCATGCGTGGTTTCAAGTTTATCTGGGGGGTATGTGGTTTGATTTTGATGCTCGCCACAACGTGCCGCGAGTGGGACGCATCGCCATGACTCATGGACGCGACGCCGTAGATGTGGCACTCACCACGAGTTTTGGGGTCAGCACTCTCACCAAGTTCGAGATCATCGCCGAGGAGGTGTAGAAGCCCCCACCCCAAACCCCTCTCCCTTGTTTTCTCGCAAGCGAGGAGGGAGAGGGGCGTCAAGGCAAAGTGTTGTTCAATGGTTCGCGGGACTTTCATCTTTATGGTTTCAGGAAGCGGCTCTGCCAGATTGATATTTCCAGATTTCATGATCGAGCATACGGGGCGTCATTAACGGAAAGTCCACCGTGAGGTGTCGGCTCACATGGGAGAGAAGGCGTTGCGAGTCGTCATTTGTCACCTCGCGCCCAAGTGCGTCTTTGAGAAATCCATTCACCATACGGTCAGGCTTGACAATGCCCGATGACCCTGTGAGCATATAAAAGTAGCAAAGGGAAACGCCGCTCCGTTGCCCCAGAATGGTCAGCAGTTCTTGAGCATAAGGCTTTTTGATTTCATCGGCGAGGTTTTCGTATTGCGTAATCTTCGGCATATCCTCAATGCGGTTGATGCCATGACGGTGCAGAGCTGAAGCAAACAGGAAAACCGCTTCCGCTTTGAGAATGCCGCTACGAGCTGAGGTACGCTGTGCATTTTGGAAGACTTCTTTTGTAAACCATGCAACCCCATGCGACTGCATCGCACCCACGAGGTCTGAAAGACAATGCTGTTCTCGAACCGAGTCGTTGTGCAAGTCAAAGTGAGCACTGTAGCGGGAAATGACATTCTGTACCCCACCATACCGGACACCAATTGACCAGACCGCATCAATCACACACAACGGCAAACAAGCGTAGCCGTACTCGCTTCCGAGATTAGCAGTTTCTAATTTCAACACCGACTTGCAATGCTCGGCGAGGCTCTCGACTTCGTTCATTTTGTTGTTCTCCCCTGTTTCAAAGGTACGTGGCAAAGCGTATCAATCCAACTTCCGCCCCCTGGATGTGTTGAATAAGTTTCCACTTAGGGCGAAACTCAACGAGGCGGGTGTTTAGGTTTCGTCCGGTTGAGTTATTTGTAGATACTAATACTTGTTTTCGCGAGACAACCTCCTCTTCGGTATCATCCAGCAACGATTTACTCTCATTTGGTCTGAGTTGTGCGGAATAAGGAGAGAGACGATCAACGTCCCATTCCACTTCATCTCTCAACAGCCAAAGGAATATCGCCTTGAAACATATCACCCTAAACCTAGCCCTGGTCGCCCTGATTGCAACCTTCGCTTCAACATCGTCTCACGCTCTTGTCTTGATTTCAGCCGGAAATACTCCAGGCGGAGACAATGTTCTGTTCAACAACAATCCCCCCAATGGATTGCAACTATCGGGAATTCTTAACAATGCTCAAAATACGCCGGTCAATTTCTCCTCCACTCAGGTACTTCACGCAAACGGCGGACAGGCTCGCATCGAAGCCGCTAATGGAGCAAACCTGACTAATGTTTCCGTTTTCCTTAATCCCGGGTTCGGTTTTACACAGTATGTCGGCAACCCTTTCAGTGCGACGCGCAACAGCAACCTGACCATCACCGTCAACAGCGTGGATAGTAATGGCGTCATAGAAGCACCGACCGTACTGGTGCTACCTGTCGGGAATGGGCAGAATTTCTTTACGGCTCTGGCTTCAGGGGGTGAATTGATCACCAGCGTAAATCTCAGTAATGGAAGTTTTCAGGACCTCCGACAAAACCGACTGACGGGGGTTCAATCTCTTCTCACGCATCAGAGCGCGGTTCCAGAACCGGGTAGCGTTGCGCTTTTGGTCGGTTCTGTCATTACCGGGGTGGGAGTTCTTGTGCGTCGTCGCCGCAACTAAGCTCGTTAGCAAGAAATTGTAGCCTCTATCAAAAACACCTCTTCCCTGGGGAAGAGGTGTTTTCAAAAGCCAGATCGTTTTTTTCAGGCGAAGGCTTGCATAGGATAGGATTTCAGAATGGGTCTTTCACTCGCCTTTTGATCGGTGTTGATCCGCTTTATCTGTGGGTAACCTCTCTTCATTTATTCTGTGGCTTATCGCTTTTCAACTGGGATGTACGGTAGGTCATGCTCACCGATATATTCGGCACGGGGACGAATGATCTTCTCTCCCGGCTTCATCTGCTCGAACATATGGGCGCACCAGCCGGAAGTGCGGCTGACTGCAAACATGGGGGTGAAGAGGCGCACGGGCAAGTCCATAAGCGTGTAGCAAGAAGCGGAGAAGCAATCTACATTCGGGTAGATACCCTGTTTTCCGGCGGCAAGTCGCTCAGGGGTGTTGCTCAGTTCATCCACAATTCCCTCAATGGCGACGGTCATGTCGTACCACTTCGTTTCGCCTTTGAGTTCGCCGAGTTGTCGGCTCATCTCGCGAAGTCGGGCGGAACGCGGGTCGGGGGCGCGATAAACGGGGTGTCCAAAGCCGGGAATCGGCTGTCGCTTTTCTCCGGTGAGTCGAGGACGCACATAGCCGTCTACATTTTCGATGCTTCCGATTTCAAGAAGCATTTCCATGGTTTCTTCAGCGGCTCCCCCGTGTCGAGGTCCTGAAAGCGCACCAATCCCGGAAACACAGCCGCAGTAAAGGTCGGCTCCGGTAGCAACGGTCACACGGGTCGCAAACGTGGAAGCATTGAGTTCGTGGTCGGCGTGTAAAATGAAATCAATGTCCATTGTTTTCACGTAAAGCGGATCGGGTTCCGTTCCCGTGAGCATAAACAGAAAATTTGCCGCGATGCCCAAATCGGTGCGGGGTGCGACGGGTTCCATGCCCTGGCTCAGTCGCTCGATAGCCGCAACGACGGTGGGAATTTTCGCTTGAAGCCGGGTCGCTTTTCGCAGGTTAGCTTCCGGTGCGTTATTGCCCGCTTCGGGGTCGAACGTTGCCAGCGCGGAAACTCCGACGGAAAGCGCATGCATTGAATTTGCGTTTTTCGGAATGCCACGCAGGATTCCGACCAGTCCTTCGGGAATCGCGTATTCCGAACGCAACTGCGTCTCAAACGCCGCCAACTCAGTGTGGGACGGAAGTTTCCCGTTCCACAAAAGAAAAACCACCTCCTCGAATGTGGAGTGATCCGCCAGTTCGTTAATACTGTAGCCCTGATAGTAGAGTTTCCCCTCGGGCTGTACGTCGCTGATGCGGGATTCGCCGATCACGACGCCGCGTAATCCCCCGCCTGCCTGTGAAGTCATGCGTATTATCCTTCGATTGTTTTTGTAATGTTTGCCCGTCTTCGCTTTTTCAGTCTCTGAAAAATTCCAGAAAGAGAGGAGCCGGGTCTCGTTTTTCATTGTAGCGCCGAAACCCACCTATTTGCAACGCCCCTCACTCTTGCGGTATCCTATTTTCGAATGAACCTTAAAATTCTCAACAAACTAAAGACGTATGTCGGGATCCCTCTTCTCTTTTTAGCCTTTTGCCTTTGTTCTCTGAGAGTAAGCGCAGAGGGTCAAGGCGTAGGGCGGCAACACAGAATCAATGAAGCGGTCGCTTCGTTGGAAAGAGCAAGACGCGCCATTCTGGAAACTCCGAAACTGCGCGGCGAAAAAGAGAGCCTCCCCACTTATTTCAGCCGTTTACTCGCCTCAAAAACGGGGCGTCTCCTTTCCGTCGAAGTATGGCGAAACTACATTACGTTACTGGAGAAGGCAAGTGATGAAACCGCCGTTTTCCGTAAGTCCCCTCTTCTTCTCACGGATACGCCAGAAAACCGCAAATTGTGGGCGGGAGCGACGCTTTCCCTGCGAAAACTATCAAACGTAATTATTATCTTAAAAGCCTCGGAGAAGGCAGGCGGCGAACCGCTTGCGAAAGCCTTTACTCGCGCTCTAACCGTTCTCGTTGAGGCAAGGGACAGATTGAGGAATGTACGCCCATGAGCGATGACATCTTTCTAGTGAAGTCTGATCCTGACTGGGTACGCCAATTTGATGAAGAAGCCTTTCGGTTGCGAGAAGTGCTTTCCTCGTCTTTGCTAGTCAGAATTGATCATTTTGGAAGCACGGCAATTCCCGGCTTGACCGCAAAGCCGATCACTGACATTCTCGTCGGTGTTAATTCGCTGGAAGAAGCGAGAACGGAAGCGGTCTCTCCCTTAGAGTCAATTGGTTGTGCGTTCTGGTCCCATAATCCTGATCCCGATCACTTTTTCTTTGCAAAGGGGTTGCCGCCCGCTCCCCGACGAGGCACAGCGTTACAGTGCCTTGAAGCAGGACTTAGCCGCTCGATTTTCACAGGACAGAGAGGCTTACACTCAGGCGAAAAGCGATTTCATTGCAGAAATTATGCAGAAAGCAAAGCCTTAAAAACAAACCTGACAAGTTCACCTTTGAGGATTCTTTTTGGAAGCGTGAACCCTACTCCCCTCTTTTACGACAAAATAAAATGAACCGTCAATCAAAAGCCATTCTTTTAACAAGTGTTGCCGTCTCGCTGATCGGGTTGCGCCTTTCGCCGACTGAGGCTTATCTTTCTCCTCCCGCCGCGATTGCCGGGGCGGAAGTCGCAACGAAAGCCCTGAACGAAGGACGCACCGGTGATGCGATTGCCCCGCTCAGAGCGGCTTTGCTGCAAAACCCGGATGCACTTTCGCTTAACTTGCTGGCGGGTGTGACCGCTTTACAATGTGGAGATTATCGCACCGCGCAAACGGCTTTCGAGCGGGCAAGCCTCGCGGCTCCCGAAGAAGCCCTTTCTAAATATGGCGAGGGACTTGCACAACTCGCGCAGGGGAAAATGGCGAGCGCAAAGGTTTTGTTTGAGCGAGCGAGGAAACTCGATCCTGACCGAAAAGAGTTGCAGGAAGCCGAAAATTACCTTCACTGGCTTGAAGGAACCGAGTGGACAGGTGAGTCCATGCAGAACACAGCGTCTCCCCTTCAACGCTTAACGCAGGGGTTGGACGCGGCAAACCGAAACGGAACAAAAGCCGCCTATACCACGCTGACCGGGCTTTACAACGAAGGCATTGATTCGGGGATCAACTCAGGAATTAAGGCAACGGGGATTGCTCTCACGCCGATGACCGTCCTTGCGGTTCGCTCAGTGGCTTCGATGCTCCCGAAACCGCAAAACGAGGCAGGCGCGATCAAGGGATACGTGCAAATCACGGCGGAAGACGTAAACGGCTACTCGTATGTCGGGTTTGAGATAGACGGTCAATCGCTCGGACTGGTCAGTTCCAACCCGTACACGATGAACTGGAATACACGAAATGTTTCCAACGGGGTTCACGAACTGTCAATCGTTTTCTATGATTCTTCGGGCAACGAAAGCCGAAGGACACAGAAAACGCTCCGGGTTAGAAACTCAGGCATAAAGGAAACCCTTTCCGAAAACCTGAAAGAAACGCTCTGGAAAACTCTGACGCTTTCGCCCGATCCCGGCACACTCGCCTTTGCGATTGGAAACGCAGAGCGTAAGGCAGGCAAAAACGCAGAGGCGCAACGCTGGTACTGGACGGTTCTCGCTCGTAACCCGCAAAGCCTGAGTGCCAGAAAAGCATTGGTACAAACCGGGGGATTGCTCTCACCAAAAACGCCGCTTTACGCAGGGCGTCCCGGTGAAAAGTTGGTGGCTCTCACTTTTGATGACGGACCCAAACCGGGCATGACGGAAGCCCTACTTGACTTTCTGGCGAGAGAGAAAATTCCGGCAACCTTTTTTGTGATCGGGCGACACGTAGACGCTAATCCTGAACTCACCCGCAAAATTGCAATCGCGGGTATGGAAATGGCGAACCACAGTTACACGCACCGAAACTTGACGCGGCTTTCCGGGGCGGAACTTGCAGGGGAAATGGCGAAGACGCAAGCGGCGATCATCAAAGCCACCGGAAAGGCTCCCGTCTGGATGCGTCCACCGGGAGGTAACTGGAATAATGCGGTTGCTCAAACCGTCAAACAATGGGGGTTGACGCCCTGCTTCTGGACAGTGGATGTTTACGGTTCGGAAGTACTCGGAACTCAGCAGGTGGCGGAACAAACACTTTCGCAGGTAAAGCCCGGTTCAATTGTGCTAATGCACAACGGAAAAATGAGTACCCTCCAGGCTCTACCAACGATTTTAAAGGAACTCAAGCGACGCGGCTACCATTTCGTGACCGTCAGCGAATTGAACGCGAGATTGCAGGCGGCTCCCTCTTCTGAGCGAACCGCGATCCTTGTACAACACACGGGCAAAAAGCGTAGAGGGGAATGACATTTCGCCTTTCGCCTTCGTTGCCACAAACGGGAAGAATAAATTTTCGCAGGAATTCAGGGCAAACGTGCCGAATTCACTCTTAATAACGGTAAACTTTCGAGGACGACTAATCTTGACCTTTCAGCAAAGGGCATTGCCAATGATAAAATTTCAACGTGGGATAATGGCGGGACTTGCCGCCACAAGTTTTCTGATCGGTACGGGTGTCGGTTCGCCGGCAATGGCGCAACGAAGCAAAGGTGAAAACGCATTTCTTGGCGTCAAACTTTTCTCCAAATTCAGCGATGTCCTGAGAAAGTTCGGACAACCGAGCGAAATTCAGGTTGGCGAAGCATACATTTCCGAAATGGCGACCGAAGGCACGGGGGCTGCTCCGGCAGGAGGAGGCAATAATGGGGGACTTCCCGGCTTTGGTGCTCCCGGCGGGTACTCACCTCCCGGTGGCGGCGGTGGGCGGCAGGGCGGCCCGCCT
>JACMPS010000025.1 GCA_014377395.1 Chthonomonadaceae bacterium | reverse complement strand
TGCGTTTTCACCACCGAGAGTGCCGATGTCAACAATCTTGTAAGTGCCGCTCTCTTCCGGTTTGCTCGGTACGCCTGTCATTTGCGGACGGGGCAGATAGCCGTTTGAGAGGACTTGCGGCATTTGAGTTTGCCACAGTGTCACCAAGCCGCAGACACCCGCTCCCGCCAGCAATAGTTTCAGGCGAGGACGACGATTGATCGCTTCCGCCCCCACTCCCACCGCCACAAACGGGACTGCCCACGCACCGTACCGTTTCAGCAAAGACCGCCAACGTGTTACCTTCTTCATGGAAACCCTCTTTTCTGAGTCCGTAAAAGTGGACTGTGTTTGTCAATCAGTGTTAAGTGTTGAGGTGGAGATTTTCTCCGTTTGCCCTCACCCTAATCTTGTCCACTCACCCTCTCCCTGCCATTCGCTTAGGCTCATCAGGGAGAGGGGAGGCAATACAGACGCTCTGCACTCTTCAACTTCGTTATCAACTGTTGACACTCATTAATTTCCTTGAATTTTAATCGGTGTCAATCGGTGTTAATCTGTGGATAAAACTCTTCCGTATTTCTTCTCTGTGCCTCTGTGTCTCTAACGGAGTGGGTGGTTAATCCCGTTACTCCGCCTTCGGAATTTCAGGAACGCGCAACAATTCGGAAGGCGAAGTGATCGAGACGGCATGACCTGCACGAAGCAATTCCCCTGCAAGGACTCCGGTGGCGGAAGCCGCACGGAGCAGAGTCTTTGCGTCGAAACTCTCCGCCTCTTCCGCAGATTCTCCTTCAATGGATTTGCGAAACGCTTCCGCGTCTCGTCCTCGCGAGGTCACGCCGTCCTCTTCAACGAAAAGGAGGGTTTCGGTGTGGATTTCACCGGAAAGAATACGCTGAAAAAGTTTTAAGTCGCCCGCTCGTTTTCGTTCTCCGTTTGTGTAGACGCGGGAAAGCACGGTTGAGTCTGCGTCTATCCTGCCTTCGGCAATCCACTTGAGAAAGGCGTTGAACTCCAGCACAAGCGACTTCGATAAGTCACCGTCCGGTGAACGCACATACACTCCATTCGACGCCCACTCCGCCATTTCCTCTTACCGCCATTTCTCTTTTAGAAATGAGAACGCGCCCTCACCATTGAAGACGTGTCCTCCCGTGAAAACCTCAAAGCCAAAATTGTCTTTTGCCCCGAAAAGCGAATAAATCTCATGGGCGCGTGTGATTGCTCTCTCGAAGCCCGCTAAGGGGAAGATCGGGTCTTGCGCTCCACTTTCCGCAAAGAATAATCGAGGAGCCAGAAGCCCTGCGAGTTCGGGCATCTCACAAAGCGATAAGATGTTCGGGACGTAATTGTCCACACAATGATCTACGGCAAGAATGGAATCGCGGAACGTGTTGAAGTAGCCGCTGACCACGCAGGCACTCACCCTTGTGTCTAAACACGAGGTTAGCAGGGTAATCGTTCCCCCACCTGAGATACCGAGTACAGCAATCTTTTCAGGGTCTACTTCGGGACGGCTCAGCAGATAGTCAATCGCCTTCATTGCGTCCCACACGCGCCAGCCCGGTAGCGTTTCGCCGAGCATGAGAGCCGCCATTGCATCGCGGGTGCAACTGGAGAGGTCGGGATTGCCGGAAGCCTGCGCCTGTGCATCTCGCCGCCGCCCGAAACTGATTTGTTCAAGGGCAAACACCGCGTAGCCCTCCTTCACGCACTGGAGGGCATAATCGTTGGCGTATTCGTCCCATTGTCCCCATTCACGCTGAGACCCATCGGGCAGTATTCCCATAATCGGATCAACGCCGCGCCCGTGTCCCGGCAAACAGAGAACGGCGGAAAGGGGTGCGCTTTTATTGTCTTTGCCATGAGAGGAAGGAAGCAGGAAAAAGCCGCAGACGGTGACGCCCTCCCTACTCTCAAAAGTTACGAATTCTCGCCGATAATGAGGGAAGTCTTCTATAGACAGCACTTGCAAAGAGAGCAACCTCTCGCTCTGTGAGGGCAGTACGAGCAAGTCCTGGAGTTGTTCGCGCAACTTCTCCTGTTGTTGTTTCTGCTGTGTCGGGTCTTCGGAAACGAAAATGGGTTCCGGCTTTTGTTCGCTCAGGCGCGTCTCGATGTACTCGCGGGAGTTCCAGCGAAACGAGGTTAGAGCGTTATCAGGTTCACGATTTTGTTCATTCATCAGTTTGTACTGTTTCTTTTAGAGGAGAAATACAAGTGTTAAGTGTTGAGAAGGGGATTGTGAAAGATTGAGGTGGGGCGAAAGAGAGCAAATCTTTATCTCAACACTTATCACTCAACACTTCCTCCCCCTAACGCATTGATGTTGATGTTGACGCAGGGCGAGGGAAACGATGGATTTCAACATTAACACTCAAGAGAAGACAGACTCTCACTCAACACTTTCTTCTCCTTTCAATTTTATCTTATGAAAAACCTGCTTTCCCACAAATCACTGTTGCGGCTCATGCTCGTTCTGGCACTGTTCCCGGTCGGGCTACTTCTCTATGCGGTTTCTACGGAGGACAACGCGCAACGTCATGCGTCCGAAATTAACCGGGCGGGAAGTTTGCGCTATCTTTCGCTCTGGATTTATGGAGCGCAACGCAATCTCCCACAGGCATTCACGAAAGCGAAAATGGATCAGATAAAGGGAGTTCGTGCCGATCTTGCCGCGAAGTATCCCGAAGCGATGCGGGAAACCGATTCTCAATGGAGACGCTTTAAGGCGGAAGCGGAAACGAACACACTCCATTGGGAGACTTCGCGGCGAATGTGCCTCCTCTACGATCACTTTGTCGAGCGGGTTCAAGGAGAGGTACAAAGCGGCAATGGCAGGGCGGTTTTCCTGTTTGTAGGCGGGGTGGTGGGGATCGGTCTTTTTATGAGTGCAAGCACACTGGTTTTGCGTCGAGCGAGCCAACAGGAACTCGCGAAAAGGGCAACCGAGGATCGGTTTCGGGTGCTGTTCGATTACTCTTCGGATGCGCATTTGCTTTTGGGAAGTGCCGGAATGATCGACTGCAACGAGGCAACCGTAAGACTCATGGGGTGTGACAGCAAAGAGGAAATGCTTTCCCTTCACCCTGCGGTGCTTTCACCTGAATTTCAGCCGGACGGAAGAGCTTCTCTTGAGAAGTGTATCGAAATGGACAAGATCGCCCACGAGAAAGGCTATCATCGCTTTGAGTAGACACACCGAAAAAAGGACGGCACCGATTTTCCCGTTGAGGTCACGCTTACTCCGATAACGCTACAGGGCATCAAAACGCTTCTCGTGGTCTGGCACGATCTGACAAAGCGAAAGCGGGCGGAACAACTCATCAAAGACGGAAGCGAGCGACTGGAAGAGGCGCAGGCGATTGCTCATATCGGCTCGTGGTCGCTCGATCTCGCTTCGGGGAAGGTTCACTGGTCGCCTCAGATGTTTTGTATCTTCGACTTCCCTTTTTCGGAACACGCCCCCTCTGCCGAACAAATCATTGCCCGGTATCACCCCGATTATCTGGAGGCGCATAACACCCGGCTTCACGAGACGGTTGTTTGCGGAACTCCTCTCGATATTGACCTTCCCTTAATCCAACAAAACGGACAGGAACGGTGGGTTCATGTGCGAGGGCGGCGGGTGAAGGGCGGAACCGGGAAAGACGGATTTCGAATGATCGGGACGGTGCAGGACATCACCGAGCGCATTCAGACCGAAGAAGCATTGAACCGAGCCAATGCACAACTGGAGGAGCACCTGAGGTTCATCAATGAGCAGAACACCCTTTTGGAAGCGCAACAACTGGAACTAAAGGCACTTGCAACGACGGACGGCTTGACCGGATTGAAAAATCATCGAACCTTTCAGGAGCGACTCTCGGAGGAATTTCATCGGGTCGAGCGGTATCATCCTTCGCTTTCCCTGATTTTGTTGGACGTGGATCATTTCAAGCAATATAATGACTCGTTTGGACACCCGGAAGGCGATAAAGTGCTGAAATCGGTGTCGCGAATCTTGAAAAGCGTGACTCGTGATTGTGACCTTGTGGCACGTTATGGAGGCGAGGAGTTTGTCGTTATTCTGCCCGAAACCGATAGCGAAGGAGCCTTGAGGGCGGCAGAGCGCATCCGCAAAGCAATTGAGGAAGCCGCGTGGACGTTGCGCCCCGTCACCGCTTCTTTCGGAGTGACGACGCTTCACATGAATACGGAAAGCCCTCAAGCCCTGATTACCGAAGCCGACGAAGCCCTGTACGCCGTAAAGCGAAACGGGCGCAATCGAAGCCAACACTATGCCATAATGGGGGGGAGCGGAGATTAGGTAGTAGGGAGTAGGGATTAGGAAATGCAATCGGACTTCTCAGTCCATGCAGGTGGACTTCGCTCCTATTAGCCGGAGGTTTTAACCTCCGGATTTCCTCTTCCTGTTCTCTTGCCCGGAGAGAGCCCGGGGAATAAATTCCCCGGCTACAAAAACGCGAAGTCCCCCTCCGTGGACTCAATGCAGATACCCTTAACTTTACTCTCTGAGCCGGAGCCAATAAAAATGTCCTCACGCAAAGCCGCAAAGCCGATAAGAGAAGAGGGAGAAAAGAAGAACAAATCTTCAACTACTCCCTACTCCCTAACCCCTATCACCTCCTCTCAAGAACGTCTCGGTGTGTGGCTCGGCTTTTTCGGAATGGTGGGGTTTAGCGGAACATTGCCTGCGACTCGGCTTGCGGTTTCGGAACTCGATCCGGTGTTTGTGGGGGCGGCGCGTTCCCTTGTTGCGGGAGTGCTTGCCCTTCTGTTGCTCCTCTTCACGGGTTCATTTGCCCTTTCGGTGCGTCCGTCTTCCCGTCACCTCGTGCGCCTTTTTTATGCTTCCTTTTGTGCGTTTCTCGTTTACCCGCTCACAACCTCATGGGCGTTGAAGTCAGTTCCCGCGTCTCACAGTGCGATTGTCACCGGAATCCTGCCGCTCTCCACTGCCCTTATGGGGGCGATGAGGGCAGGGGAACGCCCTTCGACGCGGTTCTGGATTTGTGCGGGTCTCGGCTCTCTACTCGTGCTGGTGTTCGCGGTGTTGTCGGGCGGGGGTTCACTTCACACGTCCGACTTCGTGTTGCTTTTCGGGGCGATTGCGCTGGCGGCGGGGTTCACGGAGGGTGCGCTTCTCTCTCGCGTCTATGGGGGTTGGAAGACGATTTGCTGGATGCTGATCACGCTGATGCCCTGTGTGGCTCTTCTTCTGCTCGTGCATGGCGTCTCGATCCCGGCTCATGTGTCGGCAAGGGCATGGGGCGGGTTCGCTTACGTGTCGTGCATCAGTGTGTTTCTGGCTTACATGGCGTGGACAATGGGGCTGGCGAAGGGCGGGATCGGGCGCGTGGGTCAACTCCAACTGATGCAACCCTTTTTCACACTGGCGATCTGTGGCGTGGTCTTGCACGAGCCGCTTTCCCCGATGATTTTCCTTTTCGCGGGGGGAGTTGTGGCGTGTATCGCGGTGGGAAGGAAGAAAGTGTTAAGTGGCGAGCGTTAAGGGTTGGGTGAGAGGCTGTTTTCTCTTGCATGTTGAAGTTGATCGTTTCCCTGGCACTGCGTCAACAACAACGTTAAGAGAGCGTAGGGGCGATGCTTGCCTCGCCCTTTTGATTTCCCTTTTCTCTTTGCGCCTTTGTCTTTGCGTGAGGCTCTCCCCGTACTTGCAATTCCTAACACCTACTCCCTATCCCCTCTCCTCCTACGGCAGTGCAAAGGTCAAAATCAGGTCAAGCATCAAACGAACTTTCTCAGGATCGAGAGGAGGATTCTCCGGGATAGGCGGGTTCTCCGGCTTAATCTTCTCCTTCTGTACGGGCGGTTCAGGAGACTTTTCGGGAATGATCTCAGGAGATTTCTCAGGCACGGTCCGCGGTGCAATCTCTGGCGTCTTCTCCGGCACTTTCTCAGGAGTAATCTCGGAGGTTTTTTCAGGCGTCTTCTCAGGAGTTTCCTCAAGCGGCTTTTCAACGGGCTTACGTGGCTTCACCAACACCGGGACAAGTGATCGCATCAGCGTGTCGAGAACGCGCCTCTTCCCGATGATTTTGGCTTCTTCGGTTCGCACACTAACGACATAGCCTCGATCCTCCTGAATAAAAAGAAGCATCAATGTGTGCGTCTTCTTGCCCGGGTGAGACCTGTCCATGCCAATGAACTCCGTTGTAATCGCAGGGTTCAGATAATGAGAAGTCTCATAGGGGTCTTGAAACTCAGGGCGATCATAACGTGAGGGAATGTCTGAGCGAACTTTGCTCCATAGTGTCGCAGGAGTGTCTCCAGGCTTGACAGGGACAATCGCAACCGCAATCCGCTCCAGTGCATCTTCCTCCTTCTGAAAAAAGATCAGTCCGTCGCGTCCCTCTTCCGGTGTGTTGACGTGATCATCACGCCAGCCACGCGGATACGAGATTTTCCAGCCACGCTTCGCCGTATAAGTGGATAAAAGAAGCGGTTCTTCCCGCTCTGCAACAAGGGTATACTTTGCGGTGAGGAGTTTCTTTGGGCTTTTCGGATCGGGATAGGTCGAGGTGACGGTGTAGCGAGTAGTGGCTTTCGGTTTGTCCTTGATCGAGGACTTTCCGGTAACGACTTTTCCCTTTCCAAATGTTCCGCCTGAAATCACGAGTTTCTTCCCGCTAAAATTCCACCGAATCGTCACGGTTTGACCCGGCTTAAACGGGTTGGGCGAAACTTCGATCGGAGGCACCTCGGCGGCATGAGCGAAAGCCGACGCCAGCAAAACAAACAAAGTGAAAACTAATCGGTAAGGCATAAAAACTCCAAAAAAGTGTTGAGTGTTGAGTGTTGAGTGTTGAGTGTTGAGTGTTGAGTGTTGAGTGTTGAGTGTTGAGTGTTGAGTGTTGAGTGTGAAATTACAGACGATCCTCTACCCTTTGTCAAGGGCTTAGTAGAATTATTTTCTGTCTTCTATGTGCGAAGCACACTCAGCACCTGTGCTACTGGGACCGGGAATTTATTCTTGGGTCTATAAAGTTCATGAATTTCAATCTTTTTCTCCCAGAGCCAGCCACATCCGTGCGGCAAGCCGCAAAAGGGCTTCACCCGCCGTTTCTTCCTGAACGGGTTCCGGCATCAGCAACTTATTGGCGTGCATAGTCCTCTTCCGAGAGCCCACGTTTCGCTACTTCCTCTTTTGATTGTGCTATCGCTTCCGGCGACAATTCAAGTTGCAAAATCATCCGCTATTCTTTCCTTCTCAACGCTTAACACTTTCTTCTTACACCTTAAAGCGGATGTGCATAATGTCGCCGTCTTTGACGATATACTCTTTGCCTTCAAGACGCATTTTTCCGGCGGCACGGGCTTCGTCCCAACACCCACCCGTAGACTTGAAATCCTCGAATAGCATAACCTCCGCACGAATAAATCCGCGTGACAAATCGCTGTGGATGGCTCCGGCGGCATTGACCGCATTGGTTCCTTCCACAATTGTCCATGCCCGTACCTCGTCCTCGCCAACCGTGAAGAAACTGATCTGTCCCAGTGCGGCGTAGGCAGCACGAATCAGGCGATCACGGGCGGCTTCGGGGATTCCCATTGCCTCCAGAAATTCGCGCTCCTCGTCCGGTTCCATTTGTGCGACTTCCATTTCGACTTTCGCGCAAAGTGTTACAAGAGGGGTTCCCTCTTTTTTCGCGAAGTCAGCAAGCGGATTCACAATCTCCGGCAGTTCGTCACCGAGTTGATCCTCACCAAGATTCGCCACCAGAATCAAAGGTTTCCCCGATACGAAAGCGTAACTTTTCACGCATCGCTTTTCGTCTTCGGTCATTGTCAGGGTGCGAACAGGTTGCAAATTGTCAAGATGTTCCTTGATCTTGTTCAGTACCTGTTGCTCGGCGGCTTCGGCATTATTCTGACGTTTCAGAACCCGCCCTTTTTCCAATTTCTCAAGACGATTTTCGACAATAGTGAGGTCGGCGATCAGCAGTTCTTCCAGGATTTTTTCGGCATCCCGAAGAGGATTAATTCCGCCGTCGGGTACGGAAACTTCTTCGTCACCGAAAACCCGAACATTCAGCACAAGAGCATCCGCCATGCGTACCCCGACAAAAAAGTCGGAACCGAATTTTTCACCCTGTCCCTGTCGCTCGCTTCGTTCGATTTTCGCGCCACCCTCGGTGATTTCAAGAGAGGCGGGAGTGATCTTTTTCGGCTCACACGTTTTGACGGCGTAGTCGAAGCGGGGATCGGGAACGGGAATGACGGCGATGTCCACTTCCGTCGAGCCGAACTTGTTCAGGTCTACCTGAGAGCGGGTGAGCGCGTTGTAAAGACTGGTTTTGCCTGATTGGGGCAAGCCAATAATGCCGACTTTCATAAATAGGGGTAAGCCTCCTCGCGCTTTGCGCGTATAATTAAGGTGATGAATTCTAAAGTACCACAATCCAATTCACAACTCGAGCCGATAACGACCCCGCCCGACGCCGAAGACGTTTCTGAGAGGGGTTCCGCCGTCGAATTGGCGTCACCGGAATTGGGTCATGTGATTCAGGAAGGACGAATGTCGCGTCGTGACCTCTTAAAAAATGTGGCGGCACTCGGGGTGGTGGCTCTGGTTGGAGAGCGTCTTGCCGACCCTACCGTACCGGAAATCACGCGCCATGTCGTTCCCATGCGGAACCTGAAAGAGCGGGTGCGCGTGGTTCAACTGAGTGATTTACATCGTTCATGGTGCGTCTCCGATCTGTTTGTTGCTCAGGCAGTAGACCTTGCAAACGCACAAAGTCCCGATATTGTGGCACTAACCGGCGATTTTGTCACGAAAAGCGCGTCCTACGCGATTTCTTGCGCGGCGCAACTCAAGCGGTTAACGCCGAAAATCGGGACCTACGCCATTCCCGGCAATCACGATTACTGGTGCGACGACGGACTCGGAATGCCGCGTGTGGCGGAAGAACTCGCAGGGATCGGAATCCCGATGCTGGTCAACAAAGCCTTTCGCCTCGATTCCGGACTCTGGTTTGTCGGGTTGGACGACATCT
Source organism: Chthonomonadaceae bacterium (assembly GCA_014377395.1). Lineage (GTDB taxonomy): Bacteria > Armatimonadota > Chthonomonadetes > Chthonomonadales > Chthonomonadaceae > JACMPS01. Next base: position 1,725 of record JACMPS010000025.1, on the reverse strand, counting down.
GGGCGGGTGCGCCAAAACCGCAGATGATTCCCCTCCTCCCGAAAGGCGAACCCGTGTTGGCGATCACACACAATCCGAGCGTTTATCTCTACATGACCCACTATGAGTGTACCGTACTTGCGGGGCATACGCACGGCGGACAAATCAATGTGCCTTATTTCACGCGAAAACATTTCGGAAAAATGCCTTATTTGCGGGGGTGGTACAAGGGCGAGGCTCCTCATGCCCGTCTTTATGTGTCACGCGGACTGGGAACCGTTCACATTCCCGTCAGGATTAATTCGCGCCCGGAGATCGGGGTTTTCGATTTTGTTCCGGCGTGACGAAACCAAAACCGGGAAATAATTTCCCGGTTGAGATGGATTGAGAAGTGGAGTCGTTGCATCTGCCGCAACATTGTTGACGCAGGAATGAATTCCGCGCTAGAGGCGAGTACGCCCCGTGTCCTTCGGACACAACACTTGTAGGGTTTCGCCTTGAGCAAAGACTTTTTCAATACCCTCTTGGAGACCCGTTTGACACAAGGATGATGTCTATGCTTACCAAATCACGCTTATCGCAAAACGCAAATTCTGCGTTTACGCTGATCGAATTGCTTGTTGTAATCTCAATTATCGCAGTTCTGGCTTCGATTATGGCACCTGTCTTTGCTCAGGTACGAGGTCAGGCGCATAGTTACCTTTGCGCCTCAAATCTGCGACAAATCAGCGTCATTACTTCGATGTACGCTCAGGATTACGACGAAACATTTGCAACGCCCTCCCCGGTTGCGTTCGGTTGGATTCCCGATCTGCTTTCGCCCTATGCGAAGACAAGCCGAATCTGGGTGTGCCTTCACGACCCGAAAGCAACCGTTTGGGACGGAAAATGGCGTAGCAAAACCTTTGATACGCGCACGAGTTACCTCTGGAACGCCTATCTATTTCAGGGCGATGCAGGAGACTGGCGACGAGCGGTCACCCTTTCTGCTCTTTCCTATCCTTCTCTAACGGTGAGCTGGGGTGAGGGCTACGCGAACAACGGTTCCCTCAGCGACACGATGCCGATTTCGACCCCAACCGCCGATTACGCTTACCTTCACAATGCCTACGGCGACAACGTGAACGCCTTGAGGAAAGACCCCTCTGCCGAATCCTGTCCATTTCGCGCCCTTTACCACCTCGATACCGCACACAACGAAGGGGGCAACTATGTGTTTGCAGACGGTCACACAAAGCGTCTCAAACCCTCCGCCTTTAAGAATACCGCTCTCACTGAAACCGAAAATGGGATCGCTGATGACCGTTCCGACCCCTTTGTGACAAACGGAGCGCGAACCTTCGGGGTCAACCTCACCTGTCCCGTGTTCTGCTGTCCCGGCTCTTATGGAACCCCGGCGCACGACGGCACACATCCCTGGTTTCGCCCGTAATTTCTTCTATCGCAGAATTTTTCTGTCGCAGAAATAAATTCCGTGAGATAAGACGCACCTCTAAATCAAACAAAACTCGCACACCGAGATCATGCTGAGTTCGAAAAGAATTGTGCCGTCCTATAATCTTAGAGTTGAGAGGCACCTTGACAACTCTTCTTAAGACCTCTTGCGTAATAGGAGAGACACTTTGTTCAACTGGGTCAGGGTCGGTTTTCGCAAGGCGTACTCCCCTCTTGAGCGGGCTTGATCGGTCTGTTTTACCCGCTCAACTCGAACTTTCCCGTGTGGCGGAAGTTGAGCAATCCGGCAAT
>JACMPS010000278.1 GCA_014377395.1 Chthonomonadaceae bacterium | reverse complement strand
TTCCCATCCCTGCCGTCATCTCAAGGGTGGCTTTCGTCATACGGTCGTAAAAATCGGCGACATTGGCAGTTGCCGTTTCGAGCGTGGAAAGCATAGTGCCATCCGCTTCAATTTGGGATTTAAGCGGTGCAAAGTTTGCGCTGTCGCGCAGAGAAACATTTTTATCGAGAATGGCAAACAGAGAATCGGAGACTTTGGCATTAAAGCCGAACCCGAAAAACGTGTCCACCACCGTTGCAACTTTTTTGTTTTGTCGCGCCAGTAAGTAGAGCCGCTCCAGCTGATTGTTCTGGTAGTCGTTGAAAGAGCCTGCGGAAGACATTCTGCCCAGTTCGTAACTGAACTGCTGATAGGCTTTGTTGCCGGACGCCAGGTTGAGGGTTCCGGCGGCAAATTTCAGAGACTCGCCGATGATCGGAATCGTGATCGGGTTGCCCGGTTGTTGCACAAGAGTGCCATACAGGTTGGTGATGGCGTCAATGGGAAGCATCGAAACGCGAAAATCCCCGGTGTTGGGAGAACGATACTGTTGATTAAAGGTGCCTTGCGCCTTGATCAGTGAAAGCACGACGAAATTGGGATCGGCGTCTGGAATGGCTTCGTAGAGTTTACGAACATAGAAGGCAAACCCTGCCGCTTCGCGGAAGTGCCTTTGCTCGATGTGGTCCAGCGCATTCGTGACCCAGATCACCTGGTTCATGCTTTTGCTAATTGTGCTGTCCGCCGTGATCTGCAAAATTTGCTTACGGAGCGTCCCCGCAGGAGGAGCCACATTGTTGACCCAGATTTCAAGCCAGAGGGTACGGATGGCATTGCCATTATAGAAGAAGCTTTTGAGTAGGGAAGGGGTTTGATAGCCTAAAGTAACGCTGTAGCGTCCCTTTTTGTCGGCTTGCGCCGGCACAAGTGAGGGTGTCGTAAACACGTTGACGGTTTGTGTCTCCGACCAGACAAGAGGGTCTTGTGCGCCCGTTCCCCCGTAAAGTCGAAATTGAACGGATATATTTCCGTTGGGGAGGGGAGTTCCCCCATTGGTTTTCAGGATGCCTTTCAGATTGAGGGCGTACTTATCGGGGGTGAGTACCGTTTGAGCGCAAACGCCCATCGGCAAAAGCAACAGAAACAGAAGCAACAAAGCTCGTCGCATAATGGCTACCTTTCACTGGATTCAAGAGATTCAATCGAGTTTTGATCAGAATCGCTCTAAAAGTGGTTCTGTCGAGTTCAATTTCTCGGAACAAAAGCAATACGTTGTGGAAAATTTCTTTCGGGTGAGTTCTCTTCCTCTCGAAAAGGGAGAAGAGAAAGAAAAATGTAAGGAGTTTCGGGCGGAAGACATTCGAGATGAACGTCCTCCCTCCCTGTCGAACCTGCTTCCGCTCTTCGAGGGTTTTGTTGCCCCCTACTGGAAGGTTAGCCGCCTCTCTGCCTTTTGGAGTGGGAGAGACGGATCACCAGGGAAGCCTACTGTAGAATTCCAGTTTGCACCGGAGTGCGTAAAGAGCGGTTTAGAGCGAAAAAGCCTCTGCGTGGAGGCTTAGAGAGCTTAAATTGCGAAGTTCACTGAGAGAATACCGGGCGAGTCCTAAGCAACTCCTAAAATAGAGGAAAAAATTAAAAAAAAGTGAATAATAAAGGCGGAGTCAGTCTTCTGTTTAGGGCGACTCAATTCCAGAGCAGGTAATCAGGAGGAGATATGAACACAAGCTCTCGTATCGAACTCTTCGGCGGCTTGAAACTACACTCGAATAACGACTCTCTTTCCCGGCTCCCTTCTCAAAAAGCGGGGGTGCTACTGGCTTATCTCGCTCTTTCCTCAGGAAAACCTCAGCCACGCGAACACCTCATTGATCTTCTCTGGCCCGACCTCGAACTGGACGCGGGGCGCAACAATCTCAGCACCCTGCTCAGTCTTCTTCGTCGTGCGCTGGAACCGAAACCCACTCCCGTTGGTTCCGTTCATCTCGCGGATCGTCAGGCGATCACACTC
>JACMPS010000277.1 GCA_014377395.1 Chthonomonadaceae bacterium | reverse complement strand
TGGAGGCGGAACATTATCCGAACGCGCAAAAAGCCGTGACGGGTCTGCCCTTTTTGCAACCCGTTTCAGACGGCGAAAACACGCCCGTCCTCATGCCCACCCTGCAACCCGCGATCAACATTCCCTCGATGCCGGCACCCGGTTCCGCTTTGCAATCGGACACCCTTGATGCGATTGCGTGGACGGACTCAACGCTCGTGAAGCCCCTGCTGGTGATGCCGATTCATGCACAGTCGGCAACGGAGGGTGCTTTCTTTGTGACGCTGGACACGGGCGATCATCCCACGATTGCCCACGACGAAATCAAGCGAGTCGTTTTCTTCGCCACGAATCGAGGGGGAGAGGCGTTCACCGGGAAAGTCGTGCTACGCGCTCCCGCCGGGTGGCAGGTTTCCGCTCTCACCGACCCAAATCAGCGTCTTTTTCTTGCGGGGGGAAGCGGCACCTGGCGCGGAGAATATCTGATTCGAGTTCCTGAAGGACAAGGCACGATCCAACTCGCAAACGCGCTTGTCTTGCGCCTCACCCCTGAGAATGGAGAGCCGACCGACACGGAGTTCGTCTTGATGGGAGCCTCCTGCTGGTGGACGGTGGGTCCCTTCGCCAACTTCGACGGAGAGGGCTTTGACCGCACCTATCTCCCGGAGGAGAAGCCGGGACTGGGTGAAACCTATGTCAGCCGTGCCGGAGTCCCGACAACGTGGCAAAAGCGCACCTACCCGGAAGTCACGCTCGATCTGGAGCCGCTTTTCGGAGGGGGATCGGGGGTGGCTTATGGGCAAACGACGTTCCAGAGTCCCACGTCTCGCTCCGCCCGAATCGTTGCTAATGTCAACAGCGGTGTGAAAGTATGGCTGAACGGAGCCTTGATCTTGCGTCGGTTTGGGCGAGAGGCGTTTCGTCCGCAGGTAGGAAGCGGCAACTGGGCGGCGGACATCGAATTGCAAGCCGGGGCAAATGTGGTGATCGTGAAGTGGGTGCGTTCGAGCGAACCAATCCAGTTCAGCCTTAACTTCAGTGACCGGGAAGGGCGTGGGTTGCCGGAGGTAGGCAATACCGAGTGGCGGTGAGAGTGAGAGGGTAAAAAAAGGGGCGTCGCTTCCGCAAGCGACGCCCTTATCCCAGGAGAAACCGACTGCATCCCATACAGCCAGAGAGAATGATTACCGCGTCACCTCTCTGAACAGGTTTTGCCACAAAACTCTGTGGATTTCATGGATTATTTCGGCTATTTTTGATCATTCGCGTGTTTTCAGAGAAAAAAAGCAGGAAAAGCCCCACACGATTACGAAATAGTTTTGTACTTGGCTCTTCTGACCGGGAGTTGAAAACCACCGGTAAGTGACAGTGTGTGCCAATGAATTCCCAATAGATAGAAAAGCCGAGTTGTGCAACCGCTATGTTTTTAACTCTGACTCCGGCAGGAATCGAGTACGCTTACCGACGGGGTATCTTCCCGATGGACGACCCCGAGACGGGTGAACTTCTCTGGTTTCAGCCCGACCCGCGTACCATTATTCCGCTCGACGGGTTCCATATCTCTCGCTCTCTTGCAAAGACGTTGAAGCGGAAACGATTTGAGATACGCTACGATACGGATTTCGAGGGCGTGATGCGAGGCTGTGCCGACCGGGAAGAAACGTGGATTTCCGAAGAGTTCATTCGGATTTACAGTGATCTGCACGCGCTCGGTAAAGCCCACAGTGCCGAAGTCTGGCTTGATGAAAAGTTGGTGGGAGGAACTTACGGCGTGGCGATTGGCGGTTCCTTCATGGCGGAAAGTATGTTTCATACCGTGACGGACGCCTCGAAAGTCGCTCTTTTCGGATTGGTCAGTCGCCTGAATAAGCAGGGTTTCGCTCTTTTGGATGTGCAATACCTCACGCCTCATCTGGAGTCGCTGGGAGCCATCGAAATTTCTCATGCTACCTACAAAAAGCGTCTGGAAAAGGCATTGAAACTACCCTGTAATTTTTCCTGAACACTCCCGTGAAGCCGAACCCTGAGTGTTCACGTAATGAGATTTGAGTCTATCTTGCAAGACTGTAAGACATTCGCCCCAAAGCGACGAAAAGAGCATTGCTTATGGATTTCGAAGAGAGATTCAATACAAGTTCGATGAAAGAAGGAGTGCCGTTCTTATGCCAACCGATATTAATTTTCCTCAACAACAACCCACCTATTCACCCCCGCCGCCCCCGCCTCGTGCCAAATCCAGCGTGTGGAAGTGGGTGCTAGGTGGGTGTCTGGGGCTTGTGGCGATTGGAATGATCGGAATTTTCATGCTGACCAGTAAGGTGATGAATGATCCGGGCTTCAAGAAAATCATTCAGAACGCACAAAGCACCCCCGAAACGAAAAACAGACTTCAGAAAGTCAAAAACGGAATCGAGAAATACCGTAAAGCGCATGACGGCAAATATCCTGACTCGCTCGATGCGCTTGTGAAGGCAAATTACCTGAGCGCAAGCGGTCTGATCTCACGAGACGATACGGGTGCAAAGTTTATTTACAACAAGCCTTCCGCCGATGCAGGAGATGAATTCGTGTTGGTTTCCACCAAACCCGACAAAGCCACGATGTTCGGCAAAGCGGAAAGCATCACTTCGATGCACCTGCTGAAAGATGGCACGATCACCACTTCTCAGGATTCACGTCCTCTGGAAACATCCAACCCGAAAACGGATTCCGGGCAATAGCGAAAGCACGAAAATCGGTTTCACGGCTAAAGTAACAGTAGTCTTAACTTCGTCCGTGAAACCGATTTTAATGACAGCCCGAACTCTAACTCGCTGTCCTCACGGACAAAATCTCAAGGATCCATTTTATTCTCTTCTCCGCGAAGGAAGAGAGAAAATATCACCTCTGATGACACCAACAAACGCCGCGCCTCTGATCTCTTCAACCGTGTTCAACCCGTTGCAACACCCGATCATTTTCACGGAGCCGGAACGCAAGCCCGGGGACTCTGCTTGGGCGGAACACACTCCCTTTGCGATGTTTCTGACGGAACTGCTACGTCCCCGCGTTTTCGTTGAACTGGGAACTTATGCGGGTGCTTCTTACTGTGCCTTTTGTCAGGCAAGCCAGATTCTGAACGTGCAAATGGAGTGTTCTGCGGTGGACACCTGGGAGGGCGATCTTCACGCGGGAAATTACCCTGCGGATGTGCTGAAAGACCTTAAAATTCACCATGACCCGCGCTACGGTAAATTTTCCAAACTTCTGCAAATGACTTTTGACGAGGCGTTAAAGCAGATGCCCGACGACTCGATTGATCTGCTCCATATTGACGGCTTGCACACTTACGAGGCGGTCAAGCACGATTACGACACCTGGTTGCCGAAAATGAGCGAGCGGGGAGTGATTATTTTCCATGACACAGCAGTTGTCGAACGTGACTTCGGAGTGAAAGCCTTTTGGGAAGAGGTTCAGAAAGATCACCTGCATTTCGAGTTTAAGCATGGGCATGGACTTGGTGTTCTGGGAGTTGGTCGTGATTTGCCCGCCTCCTTTGTCGAGTTCATGGAGTTGGCGA
>JACMPS010000276.1 GCA_014377395.1 Chthonomonadaceae bacterium | reverse complement strand
GTGTTTTGTGGATTGCTGTCCACCAGCGTTCCGTCCATATCGAATAGGACTGCGCGAAGACGTTCCATAAGATTTTCTCTTTTCATTCCTTTAGATTTCGGTCCCTTTAATTTCGATCCAAAGGACGAAGAGAGAGCATTTCGGATTCCGCATCAGGTTGTGCTTTTCTCGCCCTCTTGCAAAACACGCTTCTCTCTATAAAGGGGTGAAACAAGACCGAGCGAAACGACGGCGGAAATCACACCGATCAGTAGCCCCGCCACAATATCGAGCGGGGAATGGATTCCTGAAGCCACTCGTGACGCTCCTACAACCCCCGCAAGCACGAACAAGCCGACGCCAATTTTGCGTGAAACCGAGAACGTGAGTGCCGCGAGTGCGGCGCACAGCACCGTATGATCGGAGGGGAAACCATTGTCGGGTTCGTGAGAAAAGAGCGGAATGACGCCCTGCGTAAAAGGGCGCGGACTGAAATAAAGGCGACCACAAACCTTCGCCAACACGATAGCAAAGACGCCGCACCCGATTGCGCTCAGGAGAAACGGGATGCGCTTTTTCGGTGAGAGCGACAGTGCCACAGAAGCCGCGATCAAAAAGACAAGGACGAAAAGATACTTCGCTCCGAAAATAATGAGTGTATTCATGGGGAGAGTTTACTCGGTTTAGAGGGAAAGAGCAATTCGCTTCTCTTTTGGATTTGAATAAACGGAACTGAACAAACCCTGCAACGCAAACGATAGAGGGGGTACAATAAAGGAAAGGAGACTTTATCATGTCAAATTTCGGACGTAAAATCGCACGACAGGTCAAACAAAATTCGCCGGAAGGCAAAGAAGAAGCGAAACAGGAACAAGCCGACAAAAAAGCGGCTCCGCTTCCCAAGTCGCAACAACTCGCCAAGCCGTCACGCACCGCTCCGGTTCCACAACCCCGGATGCACCAACGCAAAGCCGGGGGCAGTTAGTTTTGTTAGGGAGAGGGGAAAGCGTAAGTTCGTTTTCCCCTCTTTTCGACTCTCCACCTCACACAACTCGTTTTTAATCCGTTTATCCTTTGCGTGGAGCAGATGTGCGGTTGTATGACGGAAATTGCCCGGATGCAAAGTGTTGATCGCCAAATGACGGCTTATTTACGTCTGGACAAAATGCGTGATTGTTATTGCACCACTCCTGTCTTGTCATTCGACGAAAAAGCATTGGCGAAATTTCAGAGTTTGTGGCTACTACGGCTTCGGGTCGGCACGATGGACTTGAAAATCGCCGCAACAGCCCTTGCGGGAAACGCAACGCTGGTGACACGCAATCTCTCCGATTTCGGCAAGGTCCCCGGTCTCAAAGGGGAAGCTTGGAGCGGCTTGTAGCCAATACCCTCTACTGCTGAGATTGGCAGGTAGTCTATAGGAGTAACTTTTTACAGGAGGTTTATAAGAGCAGAAAGATTATGGGAAGGACGGAGGAAAATCATCTGCCTTTCGTGAAACTCACTTTAATTATCCGTACAGTTAACTGTACCAAGTCAACAAAGGAGTCGAACCAAAAAATGATCTACGCAAACCCAAACACCGAAAAGAGTCTCGTGCAATTCAAGCCACGCTACGGTAACTACATCGGAGGAGAATTCGTGCCGCCGATTGACGGCGACTACTTCGAGAATGCGTCTCCCGTCAATGGAAAAACGTTTTGTGAAATCCCCCGCTCCCGTGCCAAAGACATTGAACTCGCCCTTGATGCCGCTCACAAAGCGAAAGATTCATGGGGCAAAACCTCCTACGCCACCCGCGCCAATCTCCTCAACAAAATCGCAGACCGAATTGAAGCCAATCTGGAAATGCTCGCCGTTGCAGAAACATGGGACAACGGCAAACCCATCCGTGAGTGTCTTGCCGCCGACTTGCCCCTCGCCATAGATCATTTTCGCTACTTCGCAGGTTGTATTCGGGCGCAGGAGGGAAGTGTTTCCCCGATAGATGAAACCACCGTCGCGTACCACTATCACGAACCTTTAGGGGTTGTGGGACAGATCATTCCCTGGAACTTCCCGATCCTTATGGCGATCTGGAAACTGGCTCCCGCCCTTGCCGCTGGAAACTGCGTCGTTCTCAAGCCTGCTGAACAAACCCCCGTTTCGATCCTGGTGCTGATGGAATTAATCGGCGATCTACTCCCTCCCGGTGTTCTCAACGTCGTCAATGGGTTTGGCGTGGAGGCGGGCAAACCGCTTGCGTCCAACACTCGAATTGCCAAGATTGCTTTCACGGGAGAGACAACCACCGGGCGACTGATCATGCAGTACGCTTCCGAGAATATCATTCCGGTGACGCTGGAACTCGGCGGCAAATCCCCCAATGTCTTCTTTGCGGACACGTTCTCACAACAGGACGCTTTCGCCGAGAAAAGCCTGGAAGGTTTTGCGATGTTCGCGCTCAATCAGGGTGAAGTTTGTACCTGTCCTTCACGCGCACTTGTGCAGGAGTCTTTTTACGACGAGTTCATGAGTCATGCCGTTGAGCGTGTTTCCCGCATCAAGCAGGGAAATCCGCTTGACACCGATACGATGATCGGAGCGCAAGCCTCCAATGATCAGCGCGAAAAAATTCTTTCCTACTTCGAGATCGGAGAGCAAGAGGGCGCGAAAGTCCTCATCGGAGGGCAAGAGGCAAACGTTTCTTCCGACCTTCAAGGAGGCTACTACATCGAGCCAACAATTTTCGAGGGACACAACTCGATGCGTGTTTTTCAGGAGGAAATTTTCGGACCCGTCGTCTCCGTCACGAAGTTCACCGATGAAGCCGACGCTCTCAAAATCGCGAATGAAACGCTTTATGGGTTGGGAGCAGGCGTGTGGACACGCGACCTGAGTACCGCCTATCGCATGGGGCGCGGCATTCAGGCAGGGCGAGTGTGGACGAATTGCTACCACCTTTACCCGGCACACGCGGCGTTCGGCGGCTACAAGCAAAGCGGCATCGGGCGCGAAAACCACAAGATGATGCTGGATCACTATCAGCAAACGAAAAATCTACTCGTCTCCTACGACCCCAACCCGATGGGCTTTTTCTAAACACCCAAGAGAGAGGAAAGGGCGAACCGTCCCGAAGACGATTCGCCCCTTCTCCTCCGCAAAACAAGAATTTTGCGTTAAGCGGCTTCTCTGTGATACAATCATACTCAGAAAATCAAAATAAGGGGAGAGGCTACGGATGCAAAGTATAACTGGATTTAACGGAAATTCCCTGTTTGCGGATAAAAGAGTTTTGCGTCGAATCATTGAGGAGCAAAGTACTAAAATGGGACTTGAGTACGACCCTACGATTACTCCCGCCGACTCTCGGCGCATGATTTTAGAAGACGGCGTGAAGCCTGAAGACAATCTCTTTTCTTGTGGCATCGTACAGGCACGGGAAGAATAGCCCCCATGCCGTATCTGTTATGGGACGCCAGTGCATTGGCGAAGCGCTACACTCCTGAGGCTGGAAGCGATGTTGTAGAGGCATTTTTCAATCAAGTAGAGGCTTCCTGTATCATCACTACTATATGGGGATATTCAGAGACATTTCCGATCTTGCTCAGGCGGTACAACGGCGGGATGATGCGGCGGGAAGCCTTTATTGGCGCAACTTCTTCGCTTCGTTCCGAAATTATCGAGTCGCTCGAAACGGGCGTCCTTACCATTGATGACACGACTATTGTAAGCAGTCTGGACGTAATGCAAAAGCATAATCTGAATTCTACCGACGCGGCGATTCTTACACTCTTTCTGCATTTTGCCTCAGCAACAGAGGAGCCATGCGTTTTGATTGCCGCCGACAAACGATTGGTCAGATCAGCCAATGCCGAAGGTCTAAAAGCGGTTGACCCGGAGGTTTTCGCTGTTGAGGACGTGGCGGCTTATCTTTCCTCTCTTTGATTTCTATTTGCGTCTTTTTGCTCTCATTGCAGAGGGCATTCTCTACGAACAAAAAGCTTGATCCTTCACATCCTAGCAAAGGCAATCCCTATGATTTCAGTTAAGCGGGTGGACATTACGCCCGAAGCGGCGGTTTTTCTCGAAAGCCTCAAAGAAAAGCACGGTCCCCTGATGTTTCATCAGTCGGGTGGATGTTGCGACGGCAGTGCGCCGATGTGTTACCCGCAGGGCGAATTTCGGATTGGTGACAACGATGTCTTTCTCGGAACGATCACAGAATGTCCGTTTTACATCGGGGGGCAGCAATTCGAATACTGGCGGCATACCCGCCTTACTGTTGATGTGGTGGCAGGAAGAGGAAGCGGCTTTTCGATAGAATCGCCTGAAGGGAAACGGTTTGTCACCCGCTCCCGCGTTTTCACGGACGAGGAAGCGGCGCAACTCAAAGCAGAGGGAGAACCCCTTCGCGGTGAATGGAACGGTCATTGACGAGCATTAAGGAGACAAGAGATCGCACGTTTTGAGGACAATCCCGGCACGAACTTGTTTGAGGAGGAGAGTGTTTCCCCTCACCCGCTTCTTGATTCGGGTGCGCCGCTTGCCGCCCGAATGAGACCCCGTACCCTCCAAGAGTTTGCAGGGCAACAAGGCGTTGTCGGAGAAGGAACCCTGCTTCGTCGTGCCATTGAGCGCGACACCCTGACCTCCGCTCTTTTCTGGGGACCCCCCGGTTGCGGAAAAACCACCGTCGCGCAGATTATCGCACAAACTACAAAATCTAATTTCGAGAACTTTTCGGCGATCACAAGCGGGGTTGCCGACCTTCGCAAAGTGATCGAAACCGCCAAAGAGCGCAAGCGTAAACTCGCGCAAAAAACCGTGCTTTTTGTGGACGAGATTCATCGGTGGAACAAGTCGCAACAGGACGCCCTTCTTCCTCATGTCGAAGACGGAACCGTTGTGCTGATCGGTGCCACCACCGAAAACCCCTATTTCGAGATCAATGCGCCGCTTCTCTCACGCTCTCGCCTGTTTCGCTTTGAGAAATTGACGGAGGAGGCGATTCTACGACTTCTGGAACGAGCGTTGGAGGACAACGAGCGCGGATTGGGCAACCTGAACATTGAGGCGGACGAAAATGCCCTTCTTCATCTTGCGGATATTTCCGACGGTGATGCCCGCCGCGCCCTGACCGCCCTTGAAGCCGCCGCGCTTTCCCTGCCCCTTCCCGTCTCTGAAACCGAGAAAAGACACCTCACTCTCGCGCTTGCCGAAGAGGGCGCACAGGCACGACAACTCGGCTATGATCGGGAAGGCGACGAGCATTACGACACGATTTCCGCGTTTATCAAATCGGTGCGGGGCTCCGATCCCGATGCCGCCCTTTACTGGCTTGCGAAAATGCTCCATGCCGGAGAGGACATCAAATTTATTGCCCGTCGCCTTGTCGTGCTTGCCTCCGAGGACATCGGAAACGCCGACCCGATGGGGTTGGTGCTTGCGAACGCCGCCGCGCAAACCGTGATGTTCATTGGTATGCCGGAAGCCCGGATTACGCTTGCACAAACCACCGTTTATCTCTCCGCCGCCCCGAAAAGCAATGCCGCCTATCTCGCCATAGACCGCGCCCTGAATGAGATCAAAACTCAGGGCGCAAAGCCCGTTCCCCCCCCGATAGCGGACGGGCGCTCGATGCAGGGGCGCACCTCGGAAAAGGGACGCGGCTACAAATACCCGCACGATTTCCCCGAACATTATGTGTCACAGAGGTATTTGCCGGAAGGTGTGACAGGGACGCCCTTCTATGAGCCAACCGAGTTGGGAGCAGAAGCAAAGATCAAGGCACGTATGGAGCGACGACGCCTTCTCGATTCGGGAAGAGACACGCAGAAGGGCGCAGAGCATCCTACCGCAGAAACAAAGGAAAACGGAGAGCAGTGAGCCAGTGAGCGGAAACGTTGAGCATTTCGATTGCATCGTAGTAGGACTGGGCGCAATGGGTTCTGCGACCGCTTACCAGCTGGCGAAGCGTGGCGTCACGGTGCTGGGACTGGACCGATTTTCCCCGCCCCACGTTTACGGTTCTACACACGGTGAAACACGAATCACCCGACAGGCGATTGGGGAGGGGGAGGAATACGTGCCGTTGGTGTTGCGCTCCCATGAAATCTGGCGCGAACTGGAGCGGGAAACTGGGAGAATGCTACTGATGCAAAACGGAGGGCTGATCCTTGCAAATGCGGGAGGTGAGTCGCATCTACATGGCAAGCCCGACTTTTTTGGGCGCACGGTTTCCGCCGCCGAAAAGTTCGGGATTACGCACGAAATTCTGGAAGCGAGCGAGATTAGAAAACGGTTTTCTCCCTTTCATTTGCAGGGGAATGAGCGCGGTTATTACGAGCCGGAGGCGGGTTTTCTAAATCCGGAGGCGTGTGTAAAAGCGCAACTCGACCTCTCAGAAAGTTACGGCGCAACTCTGCACAGGGGCGAAACCGTGACGGCAATTCTCCCCGATGCCGACAAAGCCGGGGCAACGGTGACGACGGACAGAGGGAGTTATCACGCCGAGCGTCTGATTCTCACGGCGGGTTCCTGGCTACCGCAGCTGTTGGAAGCACCTCTGCTCCGGATTCCACAAATTCAGTTTCCGGTGTATCGGCAGGTGCTGTACTGGTTTAGGGTGAACGGAGACATCAGGGCGTTTCTACCCGAAAACTTTCCGGTGTTCATCTGGTCTCACGGGGGCAGTTCCGAGGGAATTTACGGATTCCCGGCACTGAACGGCAAAGCGGGCGGCGTCAAAGTTGCCACCGAGCAATTCATCGAAGCCGTCACTCCGGAAACGGTTTCCCGCGAAGTCACCCCCTCGGAAAGCCAGCAAATGTATCGGGAGAACATCGCGGGTTTTCTGCCTTCGCTCAGCGAAAACTGTGTCCGAGCCGTCACCTGCCTCTACACCGTTGCACCCGATTCGCGCTTTGTTCTCGCCTCTCATCCGGCGCATCCTCAAATTTTTGTGGCATCCCCCTGCTCCGGTCACGGCTTCAAGCATTCGGCGGCTATCGGAAAAGCAATCGCGGACTGGGCAACCCAAACGCCGTCCTCACTCGATTTGTCCTCGTTCGGGTTTCCAACCTGAAAAACGGTCAATTGAAAAATTATTTTTTATCGCCTATTGATTATATGTCACATTCGACATATAATAGATGATATGAACAAAATCCTGGTCTGGTTGCACGGGGAGGTACAAACTCCACCATTTTCTTCAGACGCAAGAATCGAGACAGGGTTTTTGCTCCGAAGGCTCCAGCAAGGAGAAATGCTGTCCTTACCTGTGTCACGCCCAATGCCTACGATTGGTGTCGGATGCCACGAGTTACGTGTGCAAGATCGAGATGTTTCCTGGCGCCTCATCTACTGCATTGACGCGGATGCTATTATCGTTTTGGAGGTGTTCGAGAAGAAAACTCAAGC
>JACMPS010000275.1 GCA_014377395.1 Chthonomonadaceae bacterium | reverse complement strand
ACTTCTGCCGATCACAAAGGACGTTCTGCGGGAAGCCGCCCGTCTACGAGCGACAATCTCAGGATTGAAAACACCGGACGCGATTCATGCCGCTACCGCCTTGCTCAATCAATGTCGTCTGTTTATCACAAATGACCGGGGTTTCCTGCGTGTTCCCGGCTTGAATACCGCAATTCTGGATGACGTTCTCGCCGCTCCCTGATCAGGCACTGAGTTCCGGTTTGCCCTCTCCGTAAGCGCGTGAGATTGCCTGACTGAGTTGAAGAGGTGATGCAAGAACACCGCGCACCATGCAACGCGACGCCAATTTTACGGCATCAAGTGCCTGGAGATCGTTGGTATCGCTCAAGGCAACATAAAGTATCATTCCGTCTTTTTTGAGTGGCAACACCCCGTGTTGCCGAACGAGACCTTCGGGAAGCATGGCAAGGGCTTTGGCTTCCGGCTTGTATCGGTCTAGATCAACGTAAGGTTCGCCCCATTCCTGCGCCAACTTCTCATAACGGGCGGCTTCTTCCGCTTCCGTCTCTTCCTGGTCTTCGCTCGACATTGTGATTTTCCCCTCTCTTACCTGACTCTCATGATGAAAAGTAATGTAAGCCTACTTACATTACGCTTTGGCTAATGTAAATTCAGGGGCAAAATTTACATTAGCCTCTGAATAAGATGAGTATAGCCCCCTGAATCCGCGTTTGTAAAGAAAAACGTAAATTCTTGTCTATAGGAAATTCATCTCCCTGAGTCCTCTCGTAATTTTCGCTTTTTTGTGCTATTCTACGCACGGTTGCACAAATCAAAATCAAACTTACAAACCTACTCTTCTTCGCTTCTCCCCGGCATGATAAAAACAAGGAGCCTTACCATTGAATCATTTACTCGCTTCGTTACCCTGGCACGAAATGCTGATGCCGAAACCCTCCTGGGCGGAAAAAATCATTCGTCCGGTGCTGGTTTATCTGATTTTGCTGTTCTTTTTTCGGTTTGCTTCCCGGCGTGAAATCGGGCAGTCTACTCTTTTCGACGTGCTGATTATGTTGATTATCTCGAATGTCGTGCAGAATGCGATGATCGGGGATGATAACTCGATTTTAGGGGCGGCGGCAGGTGCCCTCATGGTGATTATCCTGAGTGGCGTTCTGAGTCGAGCCACGGCGAAAAGTCGGAAGGCACGTTATGTGCTCGAGGGGAAAACGGTTCTGCTTGTAAAAGATGGGCAAGTCGTCGAGGAAAACATGAAGAAACAGGCGGTGTCGCACAACGACCTCGCCTCTTCAATCCGCAAAGTGGGGCTGGCGCGTATGGCGGAGGTTGCCTACGCCATTCTTGAATTGGACGGCTCCATTTCGATTATCCGACAGGACGAAATGAAAGATTCCCGCCCGCCAGATTGCCTTCCCTATGAAATCGTAGGTGAGTTGAGTGTCGCGGATGTGGGGTATCGTTAATCGAGAACACCCTTCCGCTTACGGAAATTCTGTGTCCATTCTTCAGAGAGTTCGGGGGTTGTGGAAAGGCGACGCGCCATTTCTATGCCCCCGACTTTGCGGTATTTGGCGTCGTTGAGCGTGACTATCGAAAGATCGGGAAGGGGACGCTCCTGTAATTCGAGGGGGATTCCGGCTTCCACTTCCCCGGTCTGGAGAACCCGAAAGTAAAAGCCCGTCGTGTTTTGTGTGGTCATGTGGGTGATAATGTCGGCGTGACCCCACTTGCGAACGAGGTTGATGCAGGGTTGACGTGGCTGAGAAACCTGCACGACGGCACTTCCTACCCGGTAGATGTCACCGAGAAAAACGTTTTCCTCGGTCATTCCCGTGACGGTAAAATTCTCCCCAAACGCCCCAAAAGAAAACTCGTCTCCCGCCCCCACAAACTCGCGCAAACCTGCGTAATGCTCTTCGCAGAAGCAACAGACGGCTTTGTCGGGACCGCCATGAAATTTTCGGTTGGCTTGCTGATCGCCCGTTAGCCCTTCGACATCGAGAAAAAGTCGGGTTTGGACGGGCTTTTTGTGAATGGCACTGCGCCAGTCGCCGCTTTCCAGAGCGATGGTCTGCGCTTTACCGACTTGAAGCGAGAGCAGGGTTTGAGTCATTGTATCTTCCGGGGTTCGCCGAGTTTTTTTTCTAAAATTTGCATTCTGGCTTCGAGGAGGTCGATTTCCGCCTGATTTTTTATCGCTTGAGTTTCAGATTCCAGGCGCATGGCTTCCATCTTGCGCTTGTGGCTTCCCCAGATCATTGCCGTAACGGGAATACTTATAATGAGCGGCAAGCCCAGAAACATCAGCAAAATTCCGAGAGTTTGCGAATCCAAAATGTTCTCCTGCTTTTTTAGCGTCCCAAACTTTGAGATTGCGTGTCCTGCACGGCACTTCCCTGCTGATTCACTTTACGCTCGATGGCTCCCATTCGTCCCTCCATGCGTTGCAGGGCGGTGTCGAAACTCACGTCGTACTGAGTGGTTGTGTCGCGTAGAGAGCGAACTTCTTCCCGCAACGCCTCAATCGTTTTCTGTGAGGAAAGCGAATTTCCGTCCTGCAACTTTAGCTTGAGTTCCAGCATTTTTCGCTGGTGACTTGTCCAGATTGCCATCATGGGGATTCCCATTGTAAGCGAAATCGCCACTATGGGAATGAGTCCGTCTATAAAAGACATTGCGTTTTCTCCTTTTCGTATCGCAAATTTGTGTCCATAAATTTTGTCCTGTAGCCAAAGCCGGAGTACCGTATCACTCTTGTCCCTTAGCGCGAAATGAAGTTACTGCACTTGCCGCAGGAATAAATTCCGCGCTCGGAGGCGTTCCGCCCCGTGTCCTGCGGACACCCGAAAGGTTCCTGAAAATAGAAAAGGAATTATCATTGCTTTTGCATTGAGTCCACGCAGGTGGACTTCGCTCTTCTTTAGCCGGGGAATAAATTCCCCGGACTCTGTTTTGCAAAGATCTGAAAACCTTTTCGCTGAAGGACAAGATAAGTCCATAACGGGGAGGGGAGTCAAGACTTCGCATCTGCCGAGGTGCTAACGCCCCGCCCCTAATGCCTCACGCAACGACAGGGTTCCGGCGTAAAGTGCCTTACCGATGATCACTCCGTCGAGGTTCGGTGCGCTTTTCGCCTTGAGTTCGTGCAAAGCGATAATATCGCGCACATCCGCCACTCCCCCGGAAGCGACGACGGCGATTGTGGGAACCGTCATCGCCACCGCTGCCAGTGCCGCGAGGTTGACCCCCTGCAACATTCCGTCTCGGGCAATATCGGTGAAAATAAACCGGATCGCCCCCAGGTCCGCCATACGCTTCACGAAAGTTCCTGCCTCTTCGCCGTCATGTTCCTGCCAGCCCTGCACTGCTACTACCCCGTTTCGGGCATCCACGCCTACGGCGATTTTTTCGCCGTGAGAGGCAAACATTTTTGCGGCGAAGACAGGATCGCGCGAGGCGGCGGTTCCGATCACCACGCGGGAAACTCCGTCCTCAAGAGCGCGCTCGACAGCGGCTTCGTTTCGGATTCCGCCGCCACACTGGATCGGCAAGCCGACTTCACGGGCGATATTACGAATGGCTCTCCGGTTTTCCTCGCTCGAAACGCCTGCCTTCGCGCCGTCAAGATCAACGATGTGAAGCCATGACGCACCGTCTTGCTTCCACCGATGCGCCATTTCAACCGGATCGTCTCCATAAGTGGTGACGGAATTATAATCCCCCTGCTGAAGACGAACGCACTTGCCAGAAATCAAATCTATCGCAGGATAAAGCGTTAAGGCATCACTGTGCAGAGAGGTTTGAGGGGTTGAGTTTTGGGAGGACATAGGAATTACGGTCTCCATTGGACAAAGTTTCGCAGAATCGTTTGACCAACGGCTCCGCTCTTTTCAGGGTGAAATTGTGTGGCGGCAATATTGTCACGCTCGATAGCGCAACAAAAATCAATGCCGTACTCACTGGTGGCACAGGCAAGAGAAGATTCGACGGGTTCCGGGTAAAAGGAATGGACAAAATAAACGCGAGAGCCGGGTTCGACGCCGTTCATCAGGACGGACTCGCGGGGGAAATCGAGGCGGTTCCAACCGATATGAGGGACTTTCAGTTCAGACGTTCTAGAGTTGGAACGCTCCTCGAAAAACTTGACGACGCGCCCACCGAAAGTGGAGAGTCCAGCACTGACTCCCATTTCGCTACTGCTCTCAAATAGCATTTGCATCCCGACACAAATTCCGAGAAAAGGCTTTCCACTTTTCATGGAGGAGAGAACCGCGTCACGCAAGCCACTCGCGTTGAGGTTGGTCATCGCGGCACAAAATGCCCCGACACCCGGCAAGACAACCCGTTCCGCTTTCGCAATCGTGTCGGGGTCACTCGTGACAAGGGGATCGCCTCCCGCCTTGAGGAGAGCCTTCTCGACACTCCGCAAATTCGCCATTCCATAGTCTACAATCGCAATCATGGTTTCGTTCTCTCTTTTCGGAGGGCTTGCTTTACCGACTTGAACGCTATTTTACCATGAGTAGGGGCAGTAGACGCAACAATCCTGTGAATGAGCAAGGAAGGGATAAACCAGACCGTTGATCAATCCCCGCTGAATCGTTCATCAATCAGCCGCCCAACCACCGTTCAATCGTCAATCGAAACCCCTATGCCGCGTGCATTTGTTCCAGAGCGGAGGAGGTATAATACAGGTCGTCGAGGTCGCCGTTTTGCAGGAGGCTTTTCAAGGTTTCCACAACGGTAGGATCGAACTGAGTTCCTGCAAAGCGGTTCAGTTGCTCGTTTCGTTCCCGATGCCCCATTCCGGCGCGATAGGAGCGGTGCGAACTCATGGCGTCAAAGGCATCCGACACGCTCAAAATACGAAGCGGAAGCGGAATATCGCCCATTTTCAGGCGGTCAGGGTAACCGGAACCGTCCAGACGTTCGGCGTGATTGCGAATGAGCATCAGTGCTTCAGAGGATAAGCCGAGCGGTTCGCACATCTGATAGCCATAAATCGGGTACATCCTCAAAATCCCGAATTCTTCGTCGGTGAGTCGTCCCGGCTTCAACAAAATCTCGTCATCAATGCGGACTTTCCCGATTTCGTGAAGTAATGCCCCGGTACGCAAAAGGCGCATCGCTTCCGTGTCCAACCCGAAACGCGCCCCGATCCTAAGACAGATTTCCGCGACACGTTGCGAGTGTCCCCGCGTCGAATTGTCTTTGTTTTCCATTTGTACGACAATTTCGTTGAGTTCCTGCATCATGCGCTCACGCTTGTCCAGAAGATCAATCATCGCATCCAAAGCCCCGCTTACCATGACCGTAATGATCTGTATCGTTTCGATCAAGTCTTCGGAAAACGCCTTTTCTTTTTCGTGGTGTAGCAAGGTCATCACGCCGAGAAGACCGATTTGAGGCTTTGCGGAACGACTTTGCAATAGAGGCAAACAAAGCCCGCTCGATGCTCCCGGCGGCAAATCGTAGACGGAGGGCGATTGACCCTTTTTCGATTTTGTACGACCGCCGCCGTCACTCTGAGACAAAACGAGGGGCATCTTCCCAATTGCCACACGTCCCTCGATCCCCTCCCCGAAACCACGACTGAGGGGACAATCGCGCGGTATTCCAATACTGATTGCCACTTCGTTGATCAGCGAATAATCAAGCGGATTGACCAGCATAATGTAGCCAGCCGTTGCCCCGGACAAAATAACAGCGACACGAAGACTGTCCTCCACTGCCTCCAAGATTTCCTCGTCGGTATCGTAGGAGAAACCCTTCTCCAATAACTGACTTAAAAGTTGATCTTGTCCTAGTTTTGCTTTTTTCGCCTGTTCGGAAGAAGCGGAAGGTCTGCGCTTGCGTTTCGGCACTTTTTGCAAGGGTGGGGTAGAGAAAACGACGGAATCTTCTTTCGGTTTGCGTAGGTCTGAGTTTTGCAGGAGCGCGTGTACCTTCGCCTTGAGTGCAGAGGCAAGAGAACGGGTGTTCTCCGTCTTAGTGAGTTTTTCTGCCGGAAAGGGCAACACAGAAGATGCCAATTTTGCAGGGCGACGCCAATTTTTCATAATGCCCTTATTATTGACAGGTTAGCCCCCAAACTCAAGAGGCAACGGCTCTCTT
>JACMPS010000274.1 GCA_014377395.1 Chthonomonadaceae bacterium | reverse complement strand
TCATCAACCGAACCTGAGGAGCGGGTATCGCTCCTGGACTTTGTAAAAACAGTGACGCCGGGTCCTCGACCTTTTGCGACCTGGAGAGAGTACGAGCGTGCTTTGCAAGAGGAAAAAGAGGCATGGAAACGCTGATACTGCCGTCTGCCGGCGATCTATATGCAGACGCGAACACGGTCATTTACTCAGTTTAGCAACACCCGATCTATGCGCCTCTTCTTGCCTCTTTGTGGACAGCGCAACAAGGAGGGCGACGCATTGTCAGTAGCGAACTCACCCGAATGGAGACGCTGGTTTTGCCGATCCGTCTTCAAAATGTTGCGTTGACTGCCGACTACCGCCGCCTGTTCCAACAAAGAACCGTAGATCTGTTGCCGATCACCTCCGATATTCTCGATAGAGCCGCCCGTCTTCGCGCCACTGTACCCGGTCTCAAGATCCCCGATGCCATTCACGTTGCGATTGCCCTTTTGCGAGGATGCACCCTCTTTGTCACCAACGACACAGGCTTTCGGCGTGTTCCCAGTTTGCCCTTCGTTATCCTTGATGACGTTCTTGCTGGTCTTTAGTGTTTACTATCACTAATTCTTATTATCGCACGTTGGTTGTCAAACCTGAAGCGGCGGGGCGTCCCTACAGAGAGGACGCCCCGCCGCTTAGAGATTATTTTCCGGCTCCACCAAACGTGCTGAACTTGTAGATTGTGGTCTGACGATAAGGTTTGCCGGGACGCACAATCGTTGAGGGGAATTTCGGGTGGTTAGGTGAGTCGGGGTAATGTTGCGCCTCAAGGCAGAACGCGGTTTGCTTTGCGTAGTTGACACCGTTTTTGCCCGTGAGCGTACCGTCGAGGAAGTTAGCCGTATAAAACTGCACTCCCGGCTCTGTCGTGTACATCACCATTCGCCGCCCTGTGGTATCTTCCCGCACTTCCACTGCCGCCACCGAAAGACTGCCCCTGCTGTCGAGAATATAGTTGTGATCGTAGCCGCCGGGATCGCCTTCAAGGTCAAGAACTTTGTCACCGATTTTGTGGATTGTCTTAAAGTTAAAAGGAGTGTTTAAGACCGATTTGATCTCGCCTGTCGGTATTTGAGTTGCGTCAACGGGGGTGTAAAACTCTGCGTTCAACTGGATTCGGTGATCAAGAATATCGCCTTTCCCCGCAAGATTGAAGTAGGAATGATTGGTGAGATTCACGGGCGTGGCTTTGTCGGTTTGCGCCATATAATCTATTTTCAGGGCGTCGTCCGAAGTCAGTGTGTAGGTGACGGACACGCGCAGGTTGCCGGGATAGCCCTCTTCGCCGTCTTTGCTCAGGTAGTCGAAACGGACAGCGGGACCCAGTTTGCTTTTGATTGGTTTCGCTCGCCAGACTTGTTTATCAAAACCTACTTTGCCGCCGTGCAAACTGTTGGGCCCATTGTTCACAAAGAGGGAGTAGGTTTTTCCGTCAAGAGTGAATTTCCCCTTTGCGATTCGGTTTGCGTAGCGTCCTGCAATCGCTCCAAAAAACGGATGACCCTTCAAGTAAGCATCGAGCGTATCGAAACCGAGAACCACATCGCCGTATTTGCCGTCACGATCTTTTGTTTTGAGCGAGGTGACGATTGCCCCGTAGGTCATGATTTTCGCACTCATGCCCGTCTTGTTTTGCAGGGTGTACACCTCGACATTTTTGCCCCCGGTGGTCTTGCCGAACGGTGCCACACTTACCCCTTCGATCAAAGGTTGTTGCGCCGAAGCCAACCCCCCGCTCCCCGCCAGAAGCCCCGCTCCAAGCCACACTGCCAGTTGTTTACTCATGAACAATCTCTCCTCGGTTCCGTATGATTTTCCCCTTTAAGTTCACGTCGTCGTCCGCTTTTTCCTGCCTGAATCAAACGAGTTTTTCGCCGGAACGGGTAAACTACCACGACTTATCCCATTATTTACGATAAGTTATTTTTCGACAAAAGATAAAGACCGACACAAGGAGAATTTATGTCCAGTCCCATTGATCTGGAACTTGCACAGGCAGCAACCCTTCGCCCGATCTACGAGGTGGCTCTCGATCTCGGACTTCTCCCTACCGATCTGGAAGCCTACGGCACGACAAAAGCGAAAATCTCCTACAGTGCGATCCGTCGCTTGCTGGAATCGGACACTCCAAACGGCAAAATCGTTCTCGTGACCGCAATCACACCGACCCCCGCCGGAGAGGGCAAAACGACGGTGACGATTGGCTTGGCGCAAGCCCTGTGTAAGCTCGGAAAGCGAGCGATGTGTGCGATCCGTGAGCCGTCTATGGGTCCTGTATTCGGCATGAAGGGCGGCGCAACGGGCGGCGGCAGAGCGCAGGTGTTACCAATGGAAGAGATCAATCTCCACTTCACCGGGGATATGCACGCGATTTCTTCCGCGCACAATCTTCTTGCCGCCGTTCTGGACAATCACCTGCATCATGGAAACGCGCTTGACATTGCCACCCGCGCCGTCACGTTTCCGCGAGTTATGGACATGAATGATCGCTCTTTGCGCTCGGTGATCTGCGGCTTGGGAGGGCGAAACGGAGGCGTACCCCGCGAAAGTTCATTCTCGATTACGGTTGCTTCGGAAGTCATGGCGATCTTGTGTTTGTCCAACTCACTCGATGAACTGAAAGAGCGGCTCGGCAAGATCGTTGTCGGGCGAAACCGCTCCGGCGCACCCGTCACCGCCGCCGATCTGAAGACACACGGGGCAATGGCGGCACTCCTCAAAGATGCCCTCAAGCCTAACCTCGTTCAGACTCTGGAAGGCACTCCGGCAATGGTTCACGGGGGCCCCTTCGCGAATATCGCGCACGGTTGCTCCAGCGTTCTTGGAACGAAAGTCGCCCGGAAACTGGCGGACATCGTGACGACCGAAGCGGGATTTGGTTCCGACTTAGGGTTTGAGAAATACTGCGATATTGTGGCTCCCACCGCAGATCTCGCTCCTGATGCCGTTGTTCTTGTCGCAACGATTCGCGCCCTTAAAATGCACGGTGGCGTCGCAAAGGACGCACTCGGAGAAGAGAATATTGCGGCACTGCGAAAAGGACTCACCAATCTCTCGCGCCATGCGAAAAACGTGGGCGGACGCGGCGTCCCCTTTGTGATTGCGATCAACCACTTCACGAGCGACACGCAAGCCGAAACCGAACTGGTAAAAAGTTATTGTGAGACGAACGGCTGGCGAGTAGCCTTCTGCAATGTGTGGGGCGAAGGCGGCGAAGGCGGACGAGAACTGGGCGAGGCGGTACTGAGCGCGTTAGAGACTCCCGGCGATTTCGCTCCGGTTTACACGCCCGAAAAGAGCATCAGGGAGAAACTCAACGCGGTTGCCCGCACGGTTTACGGAGCGAAAGGCGTGATTTTGACTTCGGAAGCCAACGCACAAAGACGGTGGTTGGAGACGCACCAATTCGACAAACTACGGGTTTGTATCGCGAAAACGCAGTATTCGTTCAGCGATGATCCAAAGGGTGGGGGAGACCCGCAGGACTTTTCGATTACGGTACGCGAACTGAGGCTGTCGGCAGGAGCAGGCTTTATCGTGGCACTCGCAGGGGAAATCATGACGATGCCCGGTCTTCCCGATATTCCCGCCGCCGAAGACATTGATGTGGATAGTTTTGGCAAAATCTCTGGACTGTTTTAGAAAACGGTCAAGAGGGCAAAGAGAAAATGAAACCATATGCGTTAAATGCAGGCGAAGGGCGAACTTATTGCTATGGCATTGACTTCACCGTGAAGGCTGGCGAATTAAGACCGGGGCGAGGAGCAACCTTTGTTGAGTATACGACTCGAAAAGGGGAGGAACCACCCGACCACACGCACCCCACCGAAGACGAGATGTTCTATGTTCTTGAAGGCGAAGTGACCTTTCGGTGTGGAAGCGAGGCCTTCGAAATAGGTGAAGGAGGTTTCGTGTATCTCCCGCAACAGATCGAGCATGGCTACACAATTAAAAGTGAGGGACAGGTACGCCTGATCGCCATTTCGTTTCCGACAAGAGAGGCTTCCGGGGAAGGGTGGGGCGGGTTTGTCACCGATATTGAGAGAGACGGTGAACTCATTTCTCCACTGAAAGATTCTCCTACTGGGAGTTGAAAACTCCCGGCAACAAAAGCGAACGTCTTTCAGACGCGATACCGAATCACTCTTTCCACCTAAACGGTTCACACCTGATTTCGAGAAACAGGAGCTTTAGTGCAAGAGAATTGTGCGTCTGGAGGACGCCCGTTTTTTGTGTCGGGGGTTTTCAACCCCCGGAACATGAGGGGCATAAGGGGCATAAAAACTCAGGGCTTGGGCAGATATCGGGTCAGTTCATCCAGAAAGTTCTCAATCACCATTTCGTGAGTTTCGGTCATATCCACCTGCGTGTAGTCGCGGTTTCCAATTTTGGAAATGGGGTGCAAGACCTCCACGTACTCATGCAGAATTTCGGTGCCGTCGGCAAGTAGAAAGTAAAACGCGATTTTAGCGGAGACGTGCGGGCTACGGTAGCCAATCCCCGACGCATCGAAAAAGTAACCGCCGTCATCCCGGCGTGGCTCATCCATGATTGTCAGTAAAACGGCGTCGGCGTTGTTTTCGGTGGCGAGTTGCCGAACGATCACGGGGTTGGGTAGGGGAAACTTCGTCCCTTTGAGTCGTCCCTCTCCCTTAAAAGCGAAAGCCGAGTCCTCTTTGTCCTGTTTTTTCTCTTTCGGATCGCGAGAGGCGGGAAGGGTCAATTTAAGAGGACTGACCGTGAAGGGGGTACGAACCGTAAGACGTTTTTGCAAAGTTTCCTGAGTTTGCGATTCGAGTTTTGACAGGAAGAGGCGGTTTTCTTCGCGGACTTTTTTGATTTCCTCGTCGGTGAGTTTGCGTCCGCCGTTCACGACTTTAACAGGAGCATTATCGAGAAATTCAGGGGTTGCAAAATAGGGGAGCGTGAGCAGAACACGTTTGACGCCTGCCAGTGCCGTTTTCTTTTTATCGGACGCAGACTGTGCAAAAAGATTCTGAGTAAGGGACAAAAACGGCAAGCCGCACAGGATCATCAAAAGATTTTTTCGGGAATAACGGTTCAAGGCATACCTCGTTTCGGTCTATCTTACATCCGGCTTTCCCTCCACTTTTTCATTGGATTTGGGAGAGGGTTTCGGAGTTGAATTCGGTTCGGATGCAGAAAGCAGGTCTGCCATCAAATCTTGATTCTGATTTTTCAAGGACACATCACGGGAAGGATCGGGCGTCATAAGGCAATTAAGCCAGTGCCCTTCCTGAATTCCGGCAGGAAGGTACTCAACAGGAAAGTGAAGTTCCTGCTTACCTCCTTCGCCCAAAAGCAAAACAGCGATTCCCTCCTCGATTCTATCGAGGTAAAGGGGAAATGTGACCGGTTTTATCATTGCCTCTTCTCCTTATCTTACGTGATTTTTCGAGATTCCGCACCCTTACAAATGTTGGAATTTCGCTCGGCACTTGCCCTAACTTGATCCGTTTCTTTAATCCACTTTGATGTAACGACTTCCTGGGAGTCGTTGAATCAGCCCTTGAAATTCCAACGCTAGCAACTCCAGGCACATCTGTGAGACACCCAGTCCCGTCTCCTTGCCAATTCCGTCAATGTGTTTCGGTGTCATCGAGAGCGTTTCCAGCACGCGCACCTGAACCTCGGTGACGGAGGCGGGCAGTGGTTTGGGAGGGCGCGGAGCCTCCTTCGAGGTTTGCGGGTCAGACTCCAATGCGAGTAAAAGGCTTTGCTGTTGCGAGGCACGGGCGGGCAAATTTGTGAACCCCGCCTCCCGCAAAATATCTTCGACACAGAGGGCGGAACCTGCGCCGTCGCGAATCAGTTGATTGGTTCCGGCACTCGAAGGGCGGTCAACGTTGCCGGGAACCGCGAGAACGGTGCGCCCCTGCTCCCCGGCATTGCGGGCAGTCAATAAGGCTCCGCTTTTAAGCGAGGCTTCGACAACGACAATTACGGTAGACGTGCCGCTAATCAAGCGATTTCTTGCGGGAAAGTGCCATGAATCGGGTTGCGCTCCAGGGGCATACTCCGAGAACAAGGCTCCTCGCTCCCGAATCCGCACAAAGAGTTCCCGGTTTTCACGAGGATAATCCACATCCACCCCGCACCCCAGAAACGCGAAAGTGGCTCCTCCCCCTGCAAGTGCGCCCCGGTGTGCCGCCGTATCAATTCCCGCCGCGCCGCCACTGATGATCGCACAGCCTCTCCCTGCCAATTCTCTCGAAAAACGCTCTGCGGTTTGTATGCCGTAGGGGGTGGTTGTGCGCGAACCCACCATCCCGACACAGGGCATTTGAGCGGGAATCGGTTTTCCCCACTGCATCAAAAGCGGGGGCGGATCGGAAATATCCCGCAAATCGTTTGGGTAGTCGGAGTCGAGAAGCGTCAGCACACGGATGTCGTCTCGCTCAATGGAATTGATCTGCAAAGCGGTAATGCGATTCGCGGGATCACGCAACCGCACGAGTTGACGTGAGGTTGCCCCCGATAAATCCTCAAAATCGGAATCGGTGATTTGCAGTACCGCTTCGGGGTCGAAGCGACATTTTTCGAGAAGGAGCGTCAGCAACTTGACGGGAAGCCCTAAGTGCATCAACTGTACAAAAGCACGGCGTCGGGCTTCGTTATCCGACGCGGGTGAATTTTGTGTCTCTAAGTTCTGAGCGGGTGTCTTCAGAGGTGTCACAGGCGCAGGAGCGGAACGAAAAACCGGGGCTTCCTCGACACTCACGGAGGCGGGAATTTCCGGTACAGGGGAGGTTTTGGCTTTCGGTTCGATTTCCTCTTCTACGGGCAGGGATACCGGAGGCACTTTTGCATTGCGTGGGCTGTAGAGAAAGGGCGGTGGGGTTTGAGAATTGTCCATGAGTGGAGTAGATCGCGAGTTCAGATAAGAAAATCAGGAGAGGAGAAGGACGTGGAAAGGACAAATTTCAGAGCCGAAGAAACTTCGGCTCTGAAATCGGAGAAGGCTTAGTCGCCGCTTCCGGCCCCTCCCCCTCCGCCACCAGGTCGCCCTCCAGCACCCCCGGGGCGCCCGCCCCCGCCACCGGATTTTCCGCCGCCGCCGGGTCTCCCCCCGCCGCCATTGGTGCCTCCTGGTCTGCCGCCCGGATTTGTTTGAGTCCCATTTGTCGGAGTGCTACCGGGACGCCGTGACCGCTTGGTAAGCGAGTCATCAACGGCAAACGACCACGTTTTTGTTGTGGTGTTCCCCATCCAATCCTTCACCGTGAGCGTGATATTGTGATGACCGTTCGCCAGCGTCACGGTTCGTCCGCTGTCTCCCTCCAGAATCGCATACTCCAGATAGCCCGTGTCGGTCTCAATCACGTAGCCGGGGCGTTCGCCCGTCGCATCATTCAGAGGACGACGCGGGATTGGCTTGTCGTCCACCTTGAGGGAGAGAGTACTGAAGTCAATGCCTGATCCCTCATCCACGAGTTTTGCGGCGATGTAGAAAGGAGGAGTCCCTTTCAGGTAATCGCCCTGCTCCGGCGTAATCGGGGTGACAACGGGAGGAAGCCCATCGGCGGCGTCGGCACGAAAAGAGGTCATTGCTCCGTCATCAGTGAGAACGAACAGCGATCCATTGTAAAGCACGGGCTGTGCGGAAATGTTCGCTACGGTGGGAATCGAGTCGGCGCGAAGACTACTCGGCTGGATATTGTAGTTCCAGAGCAGTTTTCCCGTCGCATGGTCGAAAGCAAAGATGCCTCCGACTGCAGTACCGACAATCAACGAATCGCCAACAATGATCGGGGCTACCAGCACCTCATGCTCGACGCGCGGGTAATTTTTCCAAAGGGGACGTCCTCGATTGGTCACTGCCACAATAAAGCGATCCGAGTTAACAACGAAAATGTTGCCGTCCGCATCAATGACGGGAGGGGCGGTGCTGTCGGCGAAAAGGCGAACGTTTCCTTGAGGCAACCCTGTGGCGGCTCGAAAACCGTAGACGGTATCTCCCGCCGCGACATAAACGTACTCGCCGCTCAGGATCGGGGTCATGTTGGGAGAGGTTGTATTCACCTTTTTCGCCCATTTCGCAAGTCCCGTCGTCAGGTTAAGGGCGCGTAAAGCACCATCATTGGTGACGTAATAAAGCAAATCGCCGTTGGTGGCGATGTCCCCTGCAAAGTCGCCGCCTGCATCAATGCCGATGCGTCGTCCTTGAGACCAGATGCCCCCGGCGGGTTCGCCTTTTTCGACATCAATGGCGTAAAGTTTTCGGTCTCCACCGCCGAAGTAGAGGTTGCTTCCAATGATGACCGGAGTTGTAACCACGCCGGAACGAACGCTATAGGAGGGCCACTTCTGTTTTCCCGTTACGGCATCGAGCGCGTAGAGCCCGTCACCCGCGCTGAAATAAATCGCGCCGTTGGAAACGGTAGGAGTTGCGAGAACAGGAGTTGCAAGGAAATTATCCTGTGGATAGCGCCACTTTTCGCGCCCTGTTGTGGGATCAATGGCGTGAAGGCGCAACCCCGACGCATAGTAAAGGGTGCCGTCCGCAACAACTGGAGCCGCCGGGTTAAACGAAAAAGGAATACTGCTGTACTTCCAGTTAACCGCCATTGGCGGCTTGAGGGGGGTGGCATCGACACGCTTTGTCAGGGGCGCATCCGCCAGAGTAGATGTTGCTCCCATAGAGAGCGAAAGCGCAACGGTGGCGAGGGTTTGCAACGAGTAGCGACGGACAGGACGCAGAGCCATCAGGCGAACGCGAATAAGAGACATTCGGTAGTCACTCCAAGGTAAGGTTAGGCAGAAACGGCTTTTTTGCGGGTACGTTTGATCAAATAAATCAAATAACTTGATCAGACGGATTGCTCACAGAAGACCGCCTCTTAAAATACAAGCATGAATTCGGTTAATTGATTGACGACAAAGAGCGACGAAAGGTTACTCAGATGCCGTAAAAGTGAGTGCCAACACCGTAGTCACGATGAGAAAAGAACAAAAGCCCTCGAAAAATTGACGTAAGCCCCGGTGTCGCGGTATTATTTCGCCATGTTCTCTACAAATTCCTCTCTCCTCCAACAAACTCTTTCGCAGGGACGCCTTTTCGTGGTTTCAGGACCTTCCGGTGTCGGAAAAGGAACGATGCTCTCGCGACTTTATGATCGAGTTTCGGCGATTGAGCCGAGCATCAGTGCCACGACCCGCGACCCCCGCCCCGGCGAAGTAGAGGGCGTAAATTATTATTTCGTGACGCAGGAAGCGTTCGAGAATGACATTGAAAAAGATTTTTTTCTAGAGTACGCACTTTACGGACCCAACTATTATGGAACTCCGCTTCGTTCACTCGAAGAAAAAATCTCTCTGAACACCGATGTTCTGCTGGAAATCGAGGTGCAGGGCGCAAGACTCGTTCGACAGAAGCGACCCGGCGCGGTTTTGATTTACATTCAGCCGCCGACAATGGACGAACTGGAACGCCGACTTCGGGGAAGACGTACCGAAACGGAAGAGAGCATTGCAAAACGTCTCGAAATCGCGCAAGGGGAGCAAGCCGCTATTCTCGAATACGACTATCTCATCACGAATGACGATCTCGAAACCTCCACCGAACAACTCATCGGGATTGTGCTTGCAGAGCGGTGCCGAATTCGCCCTGATGAAAGAAAGCCGGAGTAAAGCCTGTGGACGCCGACCTAACCGGTAAAAAAATTCTCCTGTGTGTGTCGGGTTCGATCTCGGCTTACAAAGCCGCTGACCTCGCTAGTCATCTCGGCAAAACCGGAGCCGTTCTTCATGTCGTGATGACCCATGCCGCGACAGGCTTTATTGCCCCCGCCACCTTTCGAGCCTTAACTCGCAATCCCGTGCTGACCGATGTTTTCGATGAGCCGATTTCGGATCGAATCGCCCACATTGATCTTGCACAATCCGCCGATCTGGTGATTGTCGCGCCTGCTTCCGCCGACCTGCTTGCGAAAATGGCGCATGGAATCGCAGACGATATTGTGACGACCTGCCTTCTTGCCGTCCCGCAAAAGACGCCCCTGCTTGTCGCCCCTGCAATGAATACCGTGATGTGGGAACACCCGGCGACAACAGCGAATCTTGTGACCTTGAAAGCGCGTGGAGTGGAAGTGATCGAGCCGGGAAGCGGCTTGCTGGCGTGTCAGGATGTGGGTATCGGGAAACTCGCTGACGTAGGCGAGATTGTTGAGGCAATTACGAAATGCCTTTGTGTCCCGCAAGATTTTGAGGGAATCGGCATTTTAATCACGGCGGGAGCCACTCGTGAGCCGCTTGATCCGGTGCGCTTCCTGTCGAACCGCTCTTCCGGGAAAATGGGATTCGCTCTTGCGGAAAGTGCCGCAAGGCGCGGCGCAAAAGTTCTTGTGATCGCAGGATTTACAACGGCAGTGCCTCCACCGGGTGTGACGCTTGTTCGTGCCGAAACCGCCGAAAAGATGAAAAGTTTGTGTTTGAGCTGGAGGCGAAAATTCGATGTCTTTATTGGAGCCGCTGCCGTCTCAGATTATGCCCCCGCAGAGATCTCGGAGCAGAAAATCAAAAAGAGGGGTGACACCGAAAACGAAATCACGCTGAGGCTGGTTAAGACGCCTGACGTACTGGCGGCGATTGCGGCACAAAAACAGGAGGGTCAGTTTGTCGTGGGCTTTGCCGCCGAAACCGAAAACCTGCTCTCGAACGCACAGGACAAACTCAGGAGCAAGGGGCTGGACATGATAGTTGCCAATGACGTGACTGCCGAAGGCGCAGGCTTCGATACCGACACCAATATTGTGACTTTCCTCTTCCCGCAAGATGAGCCACAATCTGAGCCACAATTTAAATCACAACCCCTACCGAAAATGAGTAAAAAAGAGGTGGCAGACGAAATCCTGAACGCGATTAGAAGCCGGATACACCATGATCTTTGATTCCCGCTTTCGCCGTAACCTCGACCTTACTTTGATCGTGATTACTTACGTCATCGCCTTTTTCGGGGTGCTGGTTTTGTGGAGTGCCACGCGGGGCGAAAGCTCCCACTTTGAGCGAAAGCAGATTGTCGGCATTTTTCTCGGTACGATTGCAATGATCGGAATGGCGAAGCTCGACTATCACCATCTCGCTCGTTTCGCAAAAAACATCTATCTTTTCAACCTCATTTTGCTTTTGATTGTCCGCTTTAAGGGACACGACACAAACGGTTCGACTCGGTGGATCAAGATTGCCTCGTTTCAGTTTCAGCCGTCTGAGTTTGCCAAACTTGCCGCGATCATTACTCTCGCCACGTTTATCGTTCAGCGTCAGGAGACGATTCGGGAGTTCAAGACCGTTGGGCTATCCCTCCTTTATATTGCGGTTCCGGCATTTCTGATTCTCAAACAACCCGATCTTGGAACGGCACTTGTCGTGTTTGCAATTTGGTTTGGGATGCTGTTTATGGCAGGTGCTCAACTCAAACATCTCACGGCTTTCTTCGCAATGGGAGCCGTGATTTTCTGTGTGGGGTGGCAGCTCGGTGCGGTAAACGACTACCAGAAAAACCGTTTGCTGGCGTTCTGGGACTCTACCGCCGATCCGAAAGGCGCGGGTTATCACGTCAAACAGGCTCGTATTGCGATTGGTTCGGGCGGGGTCTGGGGCAAGGGGCTGGCGCAGAGTACGCAGGTGCGGGGCGGCTACATTCCCGAAAAGCAGAGCGATTTCGTTTTCACAACGGTAGGAGAAGAGTTCGGGTTTGTGGGTTCGATTGGACTTCTGGCGTTCTACGGAGGTTTGCTTTATCGCGCCGTTGCAATCGCCGCCTCCGCCGAAGAAGACCATTTTGGACAACTGCTCGCTTCCGGTGTGATTTGTATGCTTGGTTTTCACATTATCGAAAACGTAGGGATGAACGTGGGCATTTTGCCCGTTGCAGGGGTTCCGCTTCCCATGATTTCTGCCGGAAACTCCAATATGATCGTCACTCTGGCAAGCATCGGGCTACTGCTTTCGGTGTTGCGTCATCGGCATCAATTGTTGTTTCGGGGGTAGTGGAATGCAAATTTGGGAACGGCGAAACATTTTCGACATGGCAAGCGAGAACGAAGAGCAATGCCAAATTCGGCGGAATAAATTCGCCGCCGGTGGCTACGCCGATAGTCCTGCGGACATCAATGCCGCAGTGTTTAACCTTTGGAATGAGGCTGAAGTCCGGCTCTAATTCCTGCATTTTTCATCTCCTTTACTCCTCGTGCCGCCCTCCGCCTCTTCTCTACTCGCTCTGTTGGAGTGAGTTTCAGGTTGGCTCTCAGTCGAGAAAAATCAACTCCGTTTTCGTCCTGATCGCCGTAGGGGTGAGCGCGTGTCCACTCCAGAAACTGCGCCAATTGCTCTGGCGTGTAGCCTTCGGGAACCGCGTCTTCTTCCTTTTCGTTATACTTCATATTTGGCATTGCCGCATTCGGTTAAACGATTCAGATCACAATCAACCTCTGTGAAGTCATGCTCTTCTCTTCTAAAATCGAACTTCATCTCACTTCGACGCCATGCTCGGAGAGATAATTTTTGATCTGTGCGATTGTGTAATCGCCGTCATGGACAATCGAAGCAAGAAGTGCGGCGTCGGCTTTCCCCGTTGTCACCGCCTCAAAGCAGTGATGCGGATTTCCGGCTCCACCCGAAGCGATGACGGGAATCTGAACGCGCTCGGCGATAGCACGGGTCAGTTCAAGATCATAGCCAATTTGTGTTCCGTCCCGATCCATACTTGTCAGCAAGATTTCGCCCGCTCCCAGACTCTCCGCTCGTTGCGCCCACTCCAGTGCGTCCACTCCAGTAGGGGTGCGTCCGCCATGAATGAAAACTTCCCACTTCGGCGAACCATCCTCGTATTCGCCGACACGTTTCGGATCAATCGCAACGACCACACATTGCGCCCCGAATTTCTCTGCCGCCTCCGAAATAATCTCCGGGCGTTGGAGTGCGGCAGTGTTGACGGCAACTTTGTCCGCCCCCACTCTAAGGATTTCACGAAAGTCGTCTACAGTACGGATCCCGCCCCCAACAGTAAACGGGATAAAAACTTCTTCCGCCACTCGTGCCGCCACGTCCCGGATGAGATCACGCTTTTCGTGAGAGGCGGTAATGTCGAGAAAGACAAGTTCGTCCGCGCCCATTTCGTCGTAGCGTCTTGCGAGTTCGACGGGGTCTCCGGCGTCACGCAGGTGGAGGAAGTTGACGCCCTTGACGACGCGCCCTTCCTTGACATCCAAACAGGGAATTATTCTTCGTGAGATCATAGTGGTTATTGTACCTCGTCGCTTGAGCCGTTAACTGCCCTAAGCAACGTCGCGGGTTCTTCCTGAGACGGGGCGGAAACAGGACGCAGAAAGGAATCTGGTTCAACAGGTGCGACGGAGGGACGCAACAGAAAATCACTTCGCTCCTTTTCTTCCAGCCGCGACTTCAATACGGAGAGGGTATCAATCGCCGCCATCTGAACTTGATTATCGTTTCTGGTTCTGCCATATCCTTCCGACAGCACTTCTATACTCGCAAGTGAGGTTTCATCGCCGACCCATTTTAGCGCATTGAGGGAGGCAAGGATAAAATCACGATTCTCGGTGATGAGAAACCCCGATAACTGGCTTTGCTGAAGGAAATCGAGAGCAGGACGATTTTCTCCGTTGACCTTCAGGAGTTGCTCTTTAATTAAAGGTCTCCAGCGATGAATCTGAGCCTTCTTGCTATTCACATGGTACGTATCGAGAAGGAGACCCAAATCGTCCCACTCCCCTTTTATCAATTTCCTCTGAACAAAAAGCCGTACTGCACACGCCGTCACCCATAGCGGAAACATCACGGAAAGGTAAATTGTAGAAATCCAGTCGCCGTAATGTTTTTCAGCCAGTCTGATGATCGGCCAAAGGATAAGGCACTTTCAAGGATTAAATCGTTCCGTCGAGTATGGAACAACCTGTTATCACACGCAGGAGAAGTCCCTTGGAACTCACCGAAAGTCTCAAGTCTGTCTTGATCGAAGGCGCAAACGCGCTCAAAGGCAGTGCACGGCGT
>JACMPS010000273.1 GCA_014377395.1 Chthonomonadaceae bacterium | reverse complement strand
TAAGGGATCAGATTTGAGTTAAATGACACGAATTTGCAAACAAACAGAACAGGGCAAACACAAAAAGTTGTGTTTGCCCTGTTTTTGTTGAAAATGTGTTTAAAGTTTTTTTGAGGACGAAAGTAAGACAAGTTTGGTGTCCGAGTTTTAGCCAATTCAGGGGCGGAACGGGGCGCGGACTTCAGTCCTGCGGCAAATAACGCCAAATTTATGTTTTCAACACTCTCTGGGAGAAATGACCCTCACTCGATTTTGTTTACCACTTATCGCGCCCAATGCGATAGAATAAAGGATCAAAGAAATGAAAACGAACACACTAGAAAATGAAGTGAAGGATAGCACGATGCCCCCCATAAACCCGCAGAAAATCACCCTGTTTTACAGCCCGAAAGATCGGTTGCGCCTGACGGTTTCCGACGAAAAATCCTATGTCACCGTAAAGCCCGTGTGGGCGGCTCCCCTTTCTCGTCCAAATACCTATCTGGCTTTGCTGGACGGCAAAGGCGACGAAATCATCATGCTCTCCGACCCGGCGGCACTTCCCGCCGAATCGCTAAAAGCCGTCAACGAGGAACTGCGTCGCCGCTACCTCACTGCTACCGTCACCCGAATCGTGAATGCGAAAGTCGAGTACGGGGCGACTTACTGGAAGGTTCTCTCGGATCGGGGCGAACGTGATTTCGTCACGCAGAGTTTGCAGGAAAACGCAATCTGGCTTTCCGACCGACACCTGCTTTTGCTCGATGTGGAGGGCAATCGGTTTGAGATCAACGATGTCAAGGCACTCGATGCGCCCAGCCAAAAAATCATTGGGGCAATCCTCTAACCCCGAGAGTAGCCCACATAGGGAAGGGGAGAATCCACCACCCACTTTGTTAGAGCCACAGAGGCACAGAAAAATACGGAAGAGATTTTATCCACGGATTAACACCGATTGACACAGATTAAAAGACAAAAGCAGTGGATGGTGAATAAGGAAATCGGCAATACAGGGGAGACGATCCGCTCTAAGCCTCTCCACTCCAGGCACCGAGGATTTCCGCTACTTTTGAGAAAACCGAGTCGGGGAGGATTGCGAAATCCGGGGGTAGTTGTCGGGCGCGTGGAGGCGGTAAAATCTCCAGAGCCTTGTGTTCCCGGCTCAAAATCCCATACAGATTCTGTGCGGTTTCCATGTCTTCCATTCGCTCGTAAGCTTCAGCAATTTTTCTCAGGATAAGGCACTGTCGTTGAATGCTTTGCATCTGCTCCGCGAGAGCGAACGCTTTTTTCCAGTAATGTGAGGCACGCGCTTTGCCCTCATTACCCTCTCCCGTGAGGTAAGCGATCTTGCCCTGCTGGATCAGGCAGGCAAACAAACAGTCCCGATCATCGTTTTCTTCGGCGGAAATAAGAGCGGCTTCGATCCGCGTTTGTGCGTCCTCAATGTCCCCGGTCAGCAAAGAAAGTGTTCCAAGAGAGACCTGCGCCCGATCAATCCCCTGCAAATTGCCCATTTCCTCACAAAGCCGGAGTGATTCTTCCAGATTGTCACGCGCTTCGGACGCAAGGTCAGGGCGGCTTTCACGTTGTTCAGGCAAATAATCGTCCCACTCCGCCACTTGAATTTCGCCTACGTTCAGCAACACGTAAGCCACATCTTCAGGGTCGCTGTCATGGCGCAGTTTGAGGGCCTGCTCGGCGTAAAAATTTGCGCTTGCATAGTCGCCTCGAAACGCCTCCAGAAGCGCTAAGTCCATTATCAGCGTTCCCACGAAAGGGCTTTTTGTTTCCTGCGCCAGTGCCAATGCCGCTTCCCATTGTGCTTTTGCATTGCCGAGATGACACAGGGAATAAGCGGCAGTACCCAGATTGATGCGTGATGCAATCGCGCTACGAATATCCCCTTCTTTTTCAAACAAAGGAAGACATTCCCGAAGACAAATCTCTGCACGTTCGCACTCGCCACGACGCAAATGAACGGCTCCACGACGCAAGAGAATATGGGCAAGCCGAGACCGATGCGCCTCCGCGTCTTTTGCGAAGAGAGAGCGTTCGTAGCACTCCGCCATTTCCAGCAGACGTTCCGCCACTGCATAGGGTCCTCGCCGCAGATAGTAGCGACCGAGTGCCGCTCCAAAG
>JACMPS010000272.1 GCA_014377395.1 Chthonomonadaceae bacterium | reverse complement strand
CCCCTTATGCAAGGGGAGGTTAGGAGGGGGTTCGTTTCAGTCGAGGGCAGTGAAAATTCGGCTCATGCTTTCCCCGACCGCTTTCAGTCTTGCCTCATCGTCTGGGAGTTCCTTGAGCGACTTTGCAAAGGGTTCCGCTGTGACGGGACCCACATAGCCGATTTTTTGCAGGGTTTGTAAAAAGCCTTTTACATCCATAACGCCTGTGGCTCCTGGCAAATCACGTACTCCGTCGAGCAGTTCCTCGCGCGGAACCCCGGCAGGTGCATCGTTGACATGAACATAAACGATTCGCTCCGGCAAGACGGCTTTGATGTCCACGTTTGTGCCACCTGATGTGTAAAGGTGCCATAGATCGAGCAAAAGCCCCACATTCCCCCCGATTTCACTGCCCATTTTCAGCATCTCGTTCATCGTGTAGATAAAAGGATATTTCTGACTTTCGCGCAGGGTTTGAGTGCCGATAAACTCAAGCCCAAGTGAAATCCCAAACTCGTTCAGGGTCGCGGCAATCGGTCGGAACCGTTCGACGTGGAATGCATAATTTGCGTCAAACTCCAGCGTGTCCGAGCAGGGCATAATCCAGGTTGCCGTGCGGCGGCAACCTAGATCGCTTGCCGCCGCCGCAAGACGCGGTAACTCCATCAAACTTTTCTCGAACGTTTCCGAGTCGCCGCGCCATTCGGTTGGCAGTCCAAAGCAGGCGGGGATAACCTCTGCGTCCTCGAAAAGTGCCTTAATCTTATCTGCGCCTTCGCGCTCGATGCGATCCGCCACTTCCTGCGGACTAAATTCAACACCCCTAAAACCTCCGATTTTTGCGGCGGCAATTGCCCCTTCGATCCCTTTTGCGTTGACCCCGATAGCACCGGGACTAAGGGCTTTATACATTTTACTCATAAAGTTTCTCCTGATTATTTTTGTTGGGTCCATTGTCTTTATTATTGAAAGGGGGGCAATTAGTAGCAATTTCCCCTGTCCTTTGCTAATTCTTGCAAAAAAAGACCGGACAAGCAGGAAATATCCCCGAAAAGGTTTGACTTCCGCTCTTACTTCTGTTATACTCTATTCATACTTGTTCCTGCATCCGTGCGAAAGAAAGAGGCCCCTCGCCTCAGAAATTCCGGCAAGGTCGCCGAGGTTTCCCCTTTCGCACCGTATTTCAACTGCAACGCCGATGTTGCTCCAACTCCCCTGATACGTTCGGAAAATTCGCCGGTTACAATCCTTAACCCTGAGAGGTCTCTTTGCGCCGACTATCCGTCCGGAGCAAGCCGCCTTCTTTGTCCGAACTAAATTATTCCCTTTCACATTCATTTCAGATGTTCCCGGTTCGGGTCGAAACTCTGGCGAGAACCCGCACCGTCGCATTACCGGAGACACATCGAAACTTTTTTCGATGCTTCCGGGTTATTTCAAGCCCCCATTCTCTAAGGAGGAATTGTAAGTGGAGACCCGTACCCGAACCTCATTTTTGTTGATGTGCCTGCTCGTTGGCACAAGTGCTTCGACCCTGAAAGCCGAAGAAGTCGTACTTCCAGTCGCGCCGATCAAACCTATCGCTTCTCCGGCAACTTTCGCGAAGTTTGGGATCAAAGCCCCGAACTTAAGCGCAAAGCCAACAAAGAAAACGTCTTCAACCAAGCAAGACCCTCCTGTTGATGCCTCGAAAAAAGACGCTCCTAAAGCGGAAGCCGTGGCTCCCCCCGCCGCTCCCACACCGGGTGCCGTGACGGTCACAGGACTGTTCGATTTGTACTACAGCATCAATACCCGCGCTCCCCACACCCCGTCCGCGATTGGATTTCCCAACGGTGAGAGCATTTCGGTAGACAATACCGCACGATTTTTTGACATCAATGATCGCGAACCCAGTTTCTCTCTGGGAGAAATCAATATCACCCGCACCCCCTCAAAGCAGTTCAATTTTGGCGTGACGGCAACTCTCACCTTTGGAGACTCCGCACGACTTTTCCATGCAACGGAGCCAGGTGGCACCTCCTCCTGGTCATTGCTCCACAATGCGTATTTGACCTACAACACGAAAATCGGTAAACGGGATGTCGCCATTGACTTTGGAAAATGGGCGTCTCCGTTCGGATTGGAAGTGCTGGAGAGTGTCAATAACGACAACTACTCCCGCGCTTTTGACTTCTGGTATGGCGTTCCGTTTTATCATGTCGGTTTTCGTGCTACGACAAATATCAACACACAACTTTCGGCACAGGTCGGAATCGTCAACGGCTGGAATGATGTCGCCGACTCGAATAATGCGAAAACAATCTACGGGCAACTCACCTACAAGCCACTCCCAAATTTCACGCAGACCCTCTCCTACATCGGTGGTCTTGAGGGAACGGGTGCTTTCGGACCCAGTGTTGCTACCAATGGGGGCGGTGGAGCAACGATCAACCTTATTGATCTCACGTCCATCTACCAACTCAGCGCGAAAACGAAACTCTCCGCCTGGATCACTCACGGCTCGGTGGCAGGCAATATTCAGGGCGCAAACGGAGCAGGTTCCGGTTCACTCAGTGGAAACTGGCTCGGTCTTGTCGGCTATGTGCGACACCAACTCACCAACAAAATCGCACTTGCAGGGCGTGTCGAGCAGTTCGAGGACATGGGCGGTGGGACGAGTGGCTACGGAACCCCACGCTACGCTTTCGGCGGAGGCAGATACCTCAAGCTCAACGAAGTCACCTTGACCGGCGAGTATCAGTTCTTCAATGGACGCCTGATCACCCGTGCGGAATATCGTCATGACTGGGCAAGTTCCCCTATTTACACAGCAGGAGCCGGAGTTTCAAGAGATCAGGACACTTTCAGTATGTCGCTGGGATACAAATTCTAATGTGGTTTTAAGGTAATACGTTATGATGTATTCGCAGGGGTTCCGCTCTCTGAACCCTCCCGATTACAGGGCGTAGCAAAAAGCGTTTCTATTCAACGATACTACCTTGATACAACACTAGTTAGATCTCAGGGGCACAGAGAAACGCGGAGACAGGAGTTAGATTTTAGGGATTGGAAAAGAGAAGAAAATCTTCATCTCAACACTTAACACTCTCCTTTCTCTTCTTTTCTCTGCGCCTCTCAAGTACTTCCACAGCAATGTTGCTGTATTTTGGAAAGTCCGCTTTCCTTTTTCAACTTTTTGCGGTAACGACCTCTTCCAATGGCGGACGAGAGCGAAAACCCAACCGACCTGTAGAGGAGCAAGACAACGTTGTGTCTTCTCTGTTCTGAGTTCGGTTTATGGATCACTTTTTTCTTCGTTTAAGGGAGGATACGGGATTGCGATCAATAAAACCCATCAACAAATTTGCGCGACTGCGCGAACGACTCAAAGACCCACAGTGGCGCAAATATGGCTATGCGCTTTTGCTGGGCAAAGCCTCTGCACTCGCCCTGCTTCTTGGAGGCATCTTGCTGGTATCTTTTTTGACCGGGGGCGCGGCACGCGCCGATGATCCCGTGATAAAAGCCAACGATATCGTGAACCCGCTCAACACGGTCTGGGTTTTGATTTCGGCGTTTCTCGTTTTTGGAATGCAGGTCGGCTTCACGATGCTGGAGGCGGGCTTTTGCCGCTCCCGTGAGACGGTCAACGTCCTCATGGAATGTATTGTGGACACCTGCCTTTGCGGGGTTCTGTTTTATGCGTGTGGTTATGCGTTTATGTTCGGCAGTGGAAACGGATTTATTGGCAGTGGAGACGGCACCACGCACAATTGGTTTTTCCTGCAAAATGTTCCTGCGACTTACGGCACAACGGGCGTTGCGTTGCTGGCACACTTTCTGTTCCAGTTTGCCTTTGCCGACACTTGCTCCACGATTACTTCCGGGGCAATGATCGGGCGCACCGGTTTTGTCGGCGATCTGCTTTACTCGCTGGGCGTTTCCGGGTTTATCTATCCGATTATCGGTCACTGGTGCTGGGGGCCCGACGGATTTCTCGCGCTCATGGG
Organism: Chthonomonadaceae bacterium; assembly: GCA_014377395.1. Lineage (GTDB taxonomy): Bacteria > Armatimonadota > Chthonomonadetes > Chthonomonadales > Chthonomonadaceae > JACMPS01. The sequence continues at coordinate 170 of JACMPS010000272.1, read as the reverse complement.
GTCTGCGGGTCACTTCCTTCCCTGGGTCGGTACGAGTTTCCACGACTTTGCGGGTTCAACGGTGGTTCATACCATCGGCGGATTTATTGCGCTGGCGGGTTCGTTCGTTCTGGGTCCACGATTGGGACGCCGCTTTAAGCGAGACGGGGGAGGTCCCATGCTTCCGCATG
>JACMPS010000271.1 GCA_014377395.1 Chthonomonadaceae bacterium | reverse complement strand
GTGATTTGTGCCTCCTCAAACGCCTGGACTGCCATCCGGGTGTATCGTTCAGGGAGGTGCCTTCTCGTCGCTTCCGGCGTCTTAATTTTAAGATGAGACTGTAGGGTAGACGGTTTAAGACCGTCCGCACTTAGTTTGTCCCACATCCCCGCCGGAATACACCGTAATTGCTCCAGACGGCGCGTCATTGCCTCCATCGAAACACCATACTGCAAGGCGAGTTGACACAGATCGGCAACCGTGAAATCATTGGCTCTCCCAACGATGCGACGGAATCTTTGACGTAACCCCGCCTCCGGCATGAGAAACGCGGCGGCAAAATAATCAGCAAATTGCTCGTTAAGCGGACGACGCTCATAATCAGCGAGTAAGGTGATCTCTTCACGGTAACGATCCGTTAAAAAGTGCGCGTACTCATGCACGATTGTCCAACGTTGCCGGGTATACGGGTGCTTTCCGTTGACGAGAATACAACCGCCCATCTCGTCTGAATAGGCAAACATTCCCGCAATCTTGAATTCATCAAGGGGGAGGACAAAAACACGCAGACCTGCCTCGTTCTCCAGAGTTTCCATCAAGTTCGGTAGAGAACCCTGACCCAGTTGTAGCCGTGACCGCTCCAGCGTTGCGATTTCCTCTGCCATCCGTGCAATGCTCTCTTTGCGGGCATCATTTCTGCTTACGTCGTAATCAGGAGAGGAGATCGAGCGCGAAGAGGAGAGGTCAAGCCACCTCTCCAACCTTAAATAATTTTCGCAAGCACGCTGAAATATCTGCGTCGCTTCCACCACAGAACTCGGTAAGATAGTTGCGGATTGCGTGATCCGAAACTGCGGTGCGAACCCGGCAATGAAGGGGCGTGCGCTCACCAACTCGTGCAGGCTACGCCCATAGAGTTTTGCTAGCGTTATCAATTCCTGTGGCTTTGCAGGGCGCGTTCCCTTTTCGATTGCAATTAGGGTAGGGCGTGAAATCTCCAGTGCTTGCGCGACTTCCTCCTGCCCTAGCCTTCGGTTCTTTCTTGCTTCCAGCAATCGTTTCCCCACTTCTTCGGGAGAAATCTGTTTTGATATTTCGCTCATGAGCGTATCCGCTCCTTTATAAGTTGTTTCGCGTTGCCAAAAATTCAATCTGTGGACGGATACCTTCCCATTCCCTGATAAACTGTTCGTACAACCTGAGAATGTTCAACTGGACAAGGCTTTTGTCAGTCTGTGTCACTGCCGCTGTCGCCGTAAGCAACTCACCACGAACGGAATGTTCCAGTCCCGATATTCGCATCAATTCAGCGAATGGATTTTCGGTTCCATAACATTTTTTCAGACGGTAAACGCCACATTCAAGGGCATAAGCGACGTCTTTTTTCTTACTGTCCGGGTCGGCACCGGAGCAAAAGTCGTATTTGTAACTATCTTCACACGAATCAAAAGTAGCATACTGTAACGATAATCTCCGCAAAACGCATCCCTCGCAATGTCCACAGGATTGCCCCGTCCGCGAATTCATACACGATTGAGTCAACTCAACAAGATGCTTATGTTCCGGTTTTACAAAGCCAAGCATTTCGGCTTTCGTTCTAAAGGCGTAGGGTGCAATAAATCGAAAGGGTTCTTCGAATAATACCGAAATCAGTTCAGACATACGATAAAGTAGAATTGGGTGCATCGCTCGGCTTTGTCTTAGCAAATCTTCGGGGCATGGCTTGAGCGGAAAACTAAACATTTCAATCCCGTTTTCGTAGGTTTCAACTTGATCTATGCCGTATAGTTTTGCGATAATCGCTCCCAGAGCAAGATACAGAAAAGAGCGAGAGCGTTGCGAATCTTCCTCAACTCCCTCAAATTTTGCTCGTCCATCACGATACAAAGGAATAGTTTGAGACTTCACCCGATCACCAAAAAACACCTCAAGTTGCTTGTGAAGTTTCTTAATTCTCCCATGCACCTGTTTTTGAGTTATTCCGCTAACGGCAACAAAATTTCCGCTTTTATGTTGTTCGATACTGGCGATTAGCCCGCTCAATGAATCTAAGCCATCAGAGAAAAGGCAGACAGCAGAAACCGCGTTGAACGGAAAAGCACCTGTCGCTAGGATTGGTTCTGCCTTCCGACCTACGAATGACAGATCGCAACTGTCCCTCATTGCAAAAGACACGACAGAACGAAGAGCGTCAGACACTTTTTCGGTACGCCATACGTCAGGTTGGCGTACCTGAAATTTCATTTCCATATGACGAGTCCACTCTGTTAGACGCTTCTGACGGACATCGGAAAGGTAGATAGTTCGAACGACATCCCATAAATCCAGCATGAGAGGCGTGATGTTACCCAACGTTTGTGAAACGATTTCTTGCCAGATTGCCTGATCGTCAGCAAGGTACTCAATGTCAAGATTAAACATAATTACTCTCTTTCAAAGGCTAGTTGATGTTAAATGGGATAGAAGTTTTCGCTACCCGACTTAGGGACTGCCTTACTTGCGACTTTCTACGGGGTGCGTGCCCTTCGCACAATTGTGAAGCCAGACCGAAAAAACTTATCAACCCGATTATGCTACTTAATTTTGCGTTCGCATTTTCTGGAGATACTTTCTGTTTACGGACATAGGCATCAATGCCTACTTGCATTTTCGCGTAGGCATAGCGGCGTAATCCATCAGCATATTCTTCTATGGAAGTAGGAAGAATTCCATCAAACATCTCGCAAACGGTTCCATTTCTTTGATGTTCCCGCGTTGCAGCATACACTCCTCGCTCCAGTTCCTTTTTACAAATTTGCACGTCCACATTGGTAGCGTAAAGTTTGGTCGCTTTACCATAGTGTGGATCGCGTAATTTATTCTCGTAACTTTGTTCAAATCCACCCATTGACTCCACCTCCTGACATCGCCAGTCAATCTTCTTCGTAACTATTGATCGAAGTGTAGCACAGAATATTTACAATGTCAATTGATAAGCGCAAGAAAATTGTAAAATTGTAAAATTGGTACTGTCATCAACGGGTATCTCAAAAGGGTAATCTGCTACTTTCCCTGTGAGTTTATTCGTAGAATCAGAGAAAGGTTGACAGAAACCCCGACTTTGTGATAAAGTTCACAGTGCGAAAAACCGAAGAGGAAATAGGGGCAAATTCAAGCCCATACCTCTCACCGTCAGAGCCGGAAACAGAGCCTATGAACAGTTATCTTCCTATTCTTATCATGGTTGGCGTCTCACTTGCCATTTCCACTTCAATGGTGGTGGGATCGTTTTTGCTGGGACCCAAAAAGCCGAGCGTTGCGAAGTCCTCACCCTATGAGTGCGGCATGGTTCCCGTCGGCAATGCCCGCGAACGCTTTCCGATCAAGTTTTACCTGATCGCCATGCTCTTCATCATTTTCGATGTCGAGACAATTTTCCTTTACCCTTTCGCCGTTGTCTACCGAGATCAAGCCTACGCCATGAAAGTGTTTTACCTGACCGAAATGGCGGTTTTCAGTGCCATTCTCTTTGTCGGCTACTTCTACATTCTCGGCAAAGGGGCGTTGGATTGGGACGGAAGCGATAGGGCGAAATCGCCTGACAGCACCTCTGCCGAAGTGCTTGCACCCCGCCCTGCCCTTCGTTTCGGTAATGAGAAATCAGGCGATGTGGACCTTGATCTGATGGCTCACAACGTCAGTGTTCCTATGTTTGGCGCGTCCTCACAGGAGGAGCGTTTGCCCGGTCGTGTCGCCACAGTCGGCGATAGAGAGGAATAAGGATGTCCGATACCGCTGTTGCCCCTGCCCCGGTCGAAGAGACCGAAACTGAAATTATCGAAATTAGAAAAATTCGGGAAACCTTTCCTGAAGCGATTATTGGTGTGAATGAATTTCGTGGCGATGTCCGCATAAGGATCGAGCGAGACCTGATCGCCGACGTTTGCCTTTTCCTGCGTGATGACCCGGAGCTACAATACAACTTCTTCTCGGAATGTTTAGGGGTGGATTATCTTGATTTTCGGGACGAATACCGTTTCGAGGTGGTCTACAACCTTTATTCGATGGAACTCACCCGCAACGGAAAAAAAGAGGGCTTCAATCGCCGCATTTTCCTGAAAGTTGGAGTTCCCGAAGAAGACTTGCTTGTACCGAGCATTACGTCGGTTTACCCCGGTGCAAACTTCTGTGAGCGAGAAATTTACGATATGTTCGGAGTTCGTTTCAGCGATCACCCCGACTTGCGCCGCATTCTGATGTCCGACGATTGGGTAGGGCATCCTCAGCGTAAGGATTTTCCTCTCGGTGGCGAACGAGTGCAGTTCCCGGACGGCAAGTTCGGACCCTCGGTAGGCGAAGTCCCGGTTCAGCATCCCGGCGATTCGTTCTCCGGCAAAACCGGCGACACGCAGGGTGAATGGCACAAACGCAGATAAAGATAAAACGAGTTAAATCATGGCAATCGAACTTCAAGAATTAAATACAAACGCATTAAACGCGCAGGGGATTCAGGTAGATGCTCTCGATGACACCACGATGGTGATCAACATGGGACCTCAGCACCCTTCCACGCACGGCGTTTTGCGCGTCGTCCTGGAACTGGACGGCGAAATTATCGTGCGGGCGACTCCCCATATTGGCTATGTCCACACGGGCATCGAAAAGAGCATGGAGTACCAGACCTACATGAAGGCGGTGACAAACACCGACCGCATGGATTATCTCTCCGCGCACATCAATAACGCCGCTTTCACGCTTTCGGTTGAAAATCTGCTCGGTATCGCGCCGCCGCCGCGTGGACAGATGCTTCGCGTGATGCTGATGGAGATTCAGCGTCTCGCCTCGCACCTGGTTTGGATCGCGACGCACTGCCTTGATCTCGGTGCGATGACCGTTTATTTCTATGCCTTTCAGCAACGCGAAAAGTTGCTTGACCTCACCGAAATGATCTCAGGCGTCCGTATGATGCCGTCCTGGATCGTTCCTGGCGGACTGCGGGGAGACGCGCCCGAAGGCTGGTTTGAGCGAGCAAAAGAGTTTGTGGACAACTTCCCGGAAGCCCTTGAAGAACTCGAAAATCTGCTGAGTGCAAACCCGATTTTCCGGGAGCGAACGCAGGGCGTAGGCTATATCTCCGTAGATGAGTGCCTCGGTCTTGGTGTAAGCGGTTCGACCTTGAGAGCGGCGGGCGTGGATTACGATGTCCGCAAAGCAAAGCCCTATAGCGGTTACGAGCAGTTCGATTTCTACGTACCGCTTGGAGAGTTCAGCGACGTTTACGACCGATTCCGGGTGCGAATGGCGGAAATGTGGCAGAGCCGCGAGATCATCAAGCAGTGCATCGAAAAAATGCCGGAAGGAGCCATTAATATCTCCGACCGAAAAATAGTCCCGCCCCCGCGCAAAGAACTCGATAACTCGATGGAAGCGGTGATTCACCACTTCAAGTTGTGGACGGAAGGCTTTCACCCGCCCGTCGGCGAGTCCTATGTTCCTCTTGAATCGCCGAAAGGCGAGATCGGGTTTTACATTGTCTCCGATGGCACAAACCGACCCTACCGCGCTCACATGAGACCTCCGAGTTTTATGAACCTACAGGCACTTTCCACGATGTGCGTGGGGCGTCTCATGGCGGACGTAGTGGCGGTGATTGGTTCCATTGATATTGTTCTGGGCGAAATAGATAGATAGGAGAAGGACGAAGTGTTGAGTGTTAAGTGTTGAGTTTACAGACTCGACACTTACCTCTTATCACCTAACCCTTAATACTGAATATGTCCTCTACTGATACCGGTCATGCAAAAGAGCCGCTCCCCTTCCCGGCGAAAGAAGGGCGTTTTTCCGAGAACGCGATTGCGGAACTCGAAGAAATCGCCACGCACTACCCGGAACGAAAAGCGGCGTGTCTGCCTGCCCTCTGGATTGCACAGCGTGAGTACGGTGGACATCTCTCTGCCGCCGCGCTCCAAGAGGTGGCGGATCACCTCGGTCTTTCCTACACGGAAGTCGAGGGCGTTGCCACGTTCTACTCAATGTATAACCTGCGAAAACGTGGGCGACATCATCTCGAAGTTTGTACTTGCCTGACGTGCGCCGTGCTGGGTGCTTACGAGGTAGTTCACAAATTGGAAAACGAGCTGGGCGTAAGCGTGGGCGGCACAACCTCCGACGGAGAATTTACACTCTCGGAAGCACAGTGCCTCAATTATTGTGGAGCGGCAACGGTTGTACAAGTGGGAGATAAATACTTCGGACAAATCACGCCGGAAAATGTTTCGCTCTTGATTGACCAACTCCGAAACAGCACGGATTACACACCTACAAAACTTGCCGACTCGATAGTCAAACTCCACCTCTCCAACGCAAGCGAAACGGGCGGCGGCAGTCATCAGGCAGAAGAAATTCTGAATCCTCCTGCGGGCGCGATGCTTTAAGCCGAGTGAAATCAACTGCCGACAACTATTTCGAGACTTCGCTAGAGCATCTTGCGAAAGCACAGGGTTTTTCATCAGTTCACGCACGGATCGGGCCTACCTAACCCATTACTTCGCAGGTCTTGCAATTGAGTGTTTGCTTCGCGCTTACCTCCGAATACAAACTGATGGATCTGAGTCGAATCATAGATTGGATTACCTCGCTAAAAAGTCGAATTTTTAGGATCTGGTTCCTGTCAAAAAAGTTGAGGAATATGCAACGATTATGGCGGAGTTGACACGACGCTGGAATGCAAATCATCGGTATTTCTCCGCTTCCGATGTGAAGATTTATCTGCATGAGTTGAAAGCCGACGCAAATCAGAGGGGAGATCAGTTCCGTAATAATGCCCGTTATGCACTTGTGCAGGCAACGGAGATTGTTCGCCTGGGAGAACGAAAATGGGAGAAGTAGTTTCGGAATTATCCGAGGAAGTGGCACATCTTTTACGCCGAGCCTTTCCGGGAGCAGTACTTGAAATCGGTTTATTCTACAATGCAAAGCGAGTAAGTGGACACATTATTGGGTAGGGTTTCGAGGGGATAGAACAGATTGAACGTCAGCATCGGATTTACGACCTACTCCGTGCGGAATTGAAAGAGCGATTTTCCGGTGTCTCGATTATTCTTGCCTACACGCCCCGCGAATGGGAATTGATGGGCGAGGATTGAAACACTCTCTTGATAAAACGATCCTGATTTCTTGTCGGGTGAAACGATGAAATCTACCGCCGACGATTAATTGGAGACTTCACTGGAGCGTCTAGGAAGAACAGAAACCTTCTTTCGTTCAGAACAACAAGATTGTACTTAACGCGAACTTCGAGGGGGCGCAAATCATTCTTCACCTCTCTGTTTATGGAAATTGGGTATGGGGACGCTTAATTTGGAGTGGCTTTGACAACACTGAAACGCTGGAGAGACAACAAGGCGTTTTTAATTTGTTACGCAATCAACTGGGAAAAGACGCTCAGGGCGTCTCTATGATCCTTGCGTGCTCGCCGCACGATTGGGAACTGATGCAAGAGCATGATCCGGTTGCCGCTTGAAGGTTGCGTAAGAAGTCGGCGACACATTGGTAAGATGATGTAGGCATAGGGATTAATAAGGGAAATTAAAATGGCAATCAAAAATTTATTATTTGAGCATCGAACAGTCGCGGGCATTGAGAACATTGAGACGTGGGAAGAAAACGGTGGTTATTCCGGGCTGAAACGCGCCGTGACAATGGAGCGACAAGCCGTCATTGATGACCTCAAGGTATCCGGCTTGCGCGGACGTGGCGGCGCGGGCTTTCCAACCTGGATTAAGTGGAACGGTCTCCCGAAAAACTACGACAAGCCTCACTATTTGATCTGCAACGCCGATGAAGGCGAACCCGGCACATTCAAGGATCGTGAGTTAATGCTGAAAGTCCCGCACCTCCTGATCGAAGGTCTGGCGATTGCAGGATACGCTTGCTATGGCTCGGCGGGATACATCTACATTCGTGGCGAGTATGTCGAGTCGGCATGGCAAATCCGAAAAGCGGTGGATCAAGCCTACAAAAAAGGCTATCTCGGCAAGAACATCCTCGGCATCGAAGGCTTCAACTTCGACCTTTATGTACATCTCGGAGCCGGGTCTTACGAGTGCGGCGAAGAGTCCGCGCTAATGAGCAGTCTGATGGGAGAACGTGGAAATCCCCGCTTAAAGGCTCCCCACGCACCTCTGCCCGTCGTCGAGGGAATCTGGAAAGCACCTACCCTTGTCAACAACGTAGAGACCTACTGCGCCGCCACCAAAGTGATGCAAATGGGGGGCGCGGAGTATG
>JACMPS010000270.1 GCA_014377395.1 Chthonomonadaceae bacterium | reverse complement strand
GCTCGACATTTGCTCTCAGGTAGACGGACGCTCGTATTGCGGATTAGGTGATGCGGCGACCTGGCCCATTGTGGGCGCAATCAAAGCGTTCCGCAATGAGTTCGATTACTGGATCGAACACAAATGCTCTCCTGTGATAGGCAAGCACGTTCCGCCGCAACCGGAGTCAATTAATCCGCTTTTGACGCTGGTTCCAGCGTGAGCAAGTGACTTCAGTCTTGGACGATACACTTGTACGGCGTGAGTTGAAATTGGCATGGAGAGACAGCGTTTCGCTCGATGCGGAGATTGGCAACTTTATCCTTGAAGCGAAAGATGGAACGTTCCTTGTCGTGCGATGGCTTCCCGGAACCCTGGACGAAGTGGAAGTCCCCGATCATTACGGTTGCGTATTCGCAGGATTGAAAATTCGGGCAGCGTTTCATACGCATCCAACGCCGTTTCCGCTGGGTTTGGAAGAGCCAAGCCCGGATGACTTGCTTGCAATTCGCGATGACTAAGACTTGAAAGCCGATGATTATGAAGGTGAGTATGTGATTGCAACCCGCAAAATCTACCGTATTTCGATAGGTGCCACCTATGAAATATGGGGCGATCATTCTGTTTTACAAGAGGAGTAAAGAGAATGGTGCAGATTTCAGAACCCGGTGTCAGAGAAGAGAAGCAAGCCGTGTCGCTCATACGGGCGATTTTCGTAGCTCGTGTGGAAGTACGAAAGGCGGACTTCGATGTTCAGGGTCGTCGCCTCCTTGTCGTCGAGCGCAGTGATGAGAACGAAGATTACTGGAGCATCAATTTTGTTCACCCCAATTAGATCAATCGGCGTAGGGGTGGGTTTGAGGTTCGCGTAGATGCCGAAAGCGGCGAGGTCATCAGTGCCTTGCGGACACAGTGAAAACAACAAATCATGAACACAATCAATGTGATTGCTCCCTATAAATGGAACGGAATGTGGGTGTTCGATGATGAGAGTGTGGGGCTGTTGCGTGAGGCGTTCGTCTCCGGGGCGGACACAATGCTCGACGAAGTTACCCGGCATATTCCCAATGCGGAAAACGGGTTTCGCCTGACGTTCGCAGAGGTGAAGTTTCCCGGCTTCATGGTGCAACTGGAGTGGTCACGCGAAGACCCGGACGTAGGCGGAAACTGGTATCGCTGGTCGGGGACGGAACTCGAAGGCTGGCTTTGCCCTGCGCTTTTCCACTATTTTGAGGCGGCTCCAAAAGCGATTTACGTTCGGGCGGAACCTCTCCCCGAAGGTGCAAAAAAATGAATGAATCTGATCTACAACTAACATCAAATACGATTGTGCTTGACGAAGATTTGCGCGATGTCTTTCCCGACTCTGATTCCGTCAATCATGCCTTACGGGAATATCAGTCGCTGATGACGCCTAAACCTCGACTGTCCTCTGAAGAGTTTGTTAAGCGCATAAACGAAACCTATGCAGAAGAACTGCAAGAGGAGACACGTCTTGAAGCCAGAAGATTTTCCTCTGTAGCAATGTGATGGATGGAAGCGGAAGAGTGGTAATCCAACAGGGCGATATTTTCTGGGCTGATTTCGGAGTGCCGCAAGGTTCCGCCCCCGGCTATCGTCGTCCGGTTGTCGTCATACAAAATGACCTGCTCAATCAATCGCGCTTGCCGACAGTCATTGTTTGCATTATCACAGGCAATCTTCGCCTGACGAATGTAGCGGGCAACGTCTCGTTGCGCCAGAATGAAGGAAACCTTTCTAAAGCCAGTGTAGTCAACGTCACACAGGTTTATACGCTGGACGAAACCCAATTGGAAGATATATCGGCTCCCTATCAATGAGCCGAGTAAGAAAAATTTTCGCCGGGGTTTGCCATGTGCCTGAACCGCCTATCCCCTGAGAATGAAAAACCCACTCAGGATTAGGATCAACCTTGGCACTTTTGCGGGTACACTGTAACGGATTTCACGAAGTAACCTTGCACTCGAAGAAATAGAGTGCCGCATCAACTTAGAAAATTAAGTCAAAGAATTAAGAAAATTATGTCGGATCATCGCTTAACTCAAACCGAAGCCTCGCTTAATGTCACCGGGGCTGATTTAGTCAATATCAAAGTGAATGGCATCGCTGTCAAAGTCCCGAAAGGCGAAAATGTCATCGAAGCCGCCAAACGTGCGGGCGTGGACATTCCCTATTTTTGTTATCACCCGCGCCTCTCCAAAGGGGACGCCGCAAACTGCCGAATGTGCCTTGTCGAAGTGGCAATGCCACGCAAAAACCCCGACGGCACCGAAGTCATTGCGAAAATGCCCAAACCTCAAACGGGGTGTACGCTTCCTGCCGCCGAGGGAATGGAAATCCAAACGGAAACTCCTGCGATTGCTCGTGATCGAAAGGGCGTTCTTGAATTTCTGCTGATCAATCACCCGCTCGATTGCCCGGTTTGTGACCGGGGCGGTGAGTGTCCGTTGCAGAACAATACCCTTTTCTACGGGCCTGAAACCAGCCGTTATATTGAGGAGAAGCGACACTTCCCCAAAGCCTATCCGCTTTCCGAGCAGGTTGTCTTTGATCGAGAACGCTGTATTCACTGCGCCCGTTGCACCCGATTTACCGAAGACATTTCTGGCGACGCACAACTCGGCTTCCTGAAACGCGGTGCCGATCTCGAAGTGGGAACCTACGCACAAACCTCTTTTAAGAGTAAGTTTTCCGGGAACGTCATCGAACTCTGCCCGGTGGGAGCCTTGCTTTCGCGCACTTATCGCTTCAAGGCGCGACCTTGGGACTTGCACACGCAAAAATCCATTTGTTCGCAATGCTCGAACGGTTGCAACATCAAGGTTGATTACCGCCTTAATTCGCTCCAGCGCATCAATGCCCGCTTGAACGAAGAGGTGAACGAAGAGTGGACGTGTGACCGGGGCAAATTCGGGCATGAGTACGTCAACTCGCCAAATCGTCTGACAAAACCCCTGATAAAAAAAGACGGTGAATTTGTGCCTGTAGAATGGAGTGAGGCTTACCGTCTTCTCGCCGCAAAACTGAAAGAGGCAAACGGCAATGTCGGTGGAATTGGCGGCTATCGGAACACAAACGAAGACCTGTTTGTATTTCAGAAGTTTTTTCGCGAAGTTCTCAAGTCCAATCACCTCGACAGCCGCATCGGACGCTATGGCGATTCGATCACGAAACCCCTTTTCGAGCGGTTCGGCTATTACACAATGGGCAATGCGATCTCTGAACTCGAAACGATGAAGACGATTTTCGTTCTCGGTGCAAGCCTTGCCGACGAGCAACCCATTCTGTTTTTGCGTGTCCGCAAAGCGTGGCGGTTCAAGGGTGCTTCCGTCATTCATGCCAATACTTTCGATACCGTAGATACCACAAAAGTGAGTGATTTTGCCGCTGCCAACCTGATCTACAAGCCTGGAACCGAAATCACGCTTCTTTACGGTCTGCTGAATCTTTTGCTGGTGGACAATACCAACAGCATTGAGATCACGCCGCAAATGACTTCTCTGATGAAAGCCGCCGGAGAGTATCCGCTTGAAAAGGTGGCGGAAATCACCGGACTCGATCCGAAAGAAATCCTGAAAACCGCGAAACTGATGGCGACCTCTCCGACGGCGTTTATCGTCGGCGATACCGTCACGGAAAGCCCGGACTATCTCGCGATCATGCAAGCCCTCGGTGATATCGCCGTTGCAACAGGCAACGAAAAAAATATCAATGTCCCTGTGCGGGAAGTTAATTCGCAGGGTGCTTTGGAACTCGGTATTTTGCCCGATTTCGCTCCCGGCTTTGTCTCCGTTTCAGACCCCGGCGCGAACACGCATCAGATGTTGACCTCCGCCGCAAACGGAACACTCCCGATGTTGTGGGTGCTGGGTGCGAAACTCGCGGAGAAATACCCGGATCGTGAACTGGTGCAAGCGGCACTTTCGACAGCGTTTGTAGTGGTAAGTGAACTGGAGATGACGGAGACCGCGCAGTACGCCGATCTCATTCTCCCTGCGGCTTCGTTCGCGGAGAAGGACGGCACTTTCACTAACTGCGAAGGGCGGGTTCAGCGAATCTATAAGGCGTTCGATATTCTGGGTGACGTAAAGCCTGACTGGTTGATCTTTACCGAGATTGCCTCACAAATGGGGACGAACTTCCCCTACTTCTCGGCACGAGATATTACTCTCGACCTGTCGAAGTCTGTTCCGTCATTTACAGGGATCACGCCGAAGTCGCTTGGCGATAGCGGAATACGATTGAGAAACTAGAAATCCGTGCTTTGTGCGCCTCTGAATATCTTAAAGGCGCACAAAGCAACTCACACTAACTATGTCAGATTTATTTAACGGAATTTTTCCTGAATACTGGGCGGGAATTCATCTTCCCTCACTCGTTCCCTACATTGCAATGGTGGGTTCATTCGCGTTTGTCCTCGGTATTCTACCAATGCTGATCTGGATTGAGCGCGTTGTGATTGCGCTGATGCAGGATCGCAAGGGGCCTAACCGTGTCGGTCCGCGTGGACTTTTGCAACCTCCTGCCGATGTTCTGAAACTGTTTTTTAAGGAAGACATCACGCCCGGAAACGTGGATAAGTGGCTTTACTACATTGCCCCAATGATTACCGTTACTCTGGCTTTTGCGGGAAGTGCTACGCTTGCAACGGCGGTAATGAACTTTCGCGCCGAAAATGGGGATGTGTTTTCGTTGCCTGTTTCGGTAGGGGATGTCAACGTAGGTTTGCTCTACATTTTGGGAATTTCCTCGTTGCAAGTTTACGGAATTATTCTGGCGGGCTGGTCCTCCAACAATAAGTATTCACTTCTCGGTGGGCTACGCGCCTCCGCACAACTGATCTCTTACGAACTTTCAATGGGATTGAGTTTGCTCTGTGTGGTCATTCTGGTAGGTTCGCTTAAAGTCGGAAGCATTGTCGAAGCACAAAACGTCATGCCGTTTGGGATCGCCGAAAGACCCGAATGGTGGTGGCAAATGTTCAAGGGCAGTTTCCTCTCGTGGTTCTGGATTGGAAGCGGGCTGATCCCGGTGATTATCTACACGATTTCCATGATCGCCGAAACAAACCGCGCCCCCTTCGATCTCCCCGAAGCCGAGTCGGAACTGGTTGCCGGGTTCCATACCGAGTATTCTTCGATGAAGTTTGCGATGTTTTTCTCCGGCGAATACGTTGCGATGCTGACCGTTAGTGGACTGAATGCGGCGGTCTTCTGGGGCGGTTCGTTGCCTCCGCTCAACATCTTGCCGCTGACCCTTGTTCCCGGTTTTATCTGGTTTATCATCAAGATCATGATGGGGATTTTCCTTTATACATGGCTTCGTGCCACCCTGCCTCGTCTTCGCTACGACGCGCTGATGAACCTTGGGTGGAAGCGAATGTTGCCGCTCGGTCTTGTCTGGCTTTTCATTCTGGCGGCACTTACTCTGCACAGCGAAGGAAGTAAAGGGCGCGATACGGTTCCCGCCGCTCCGGTAGCGGAAATAAAGGCTCCGGCAGTGAGAGGCACCAGAAGCGCAAGAAATTAAAAGTGTGTTGAAAAAGTGGAGTTGGAGCATTTGCCGCAGGAATGAATTCCGCGCTAGAGGCGAGTACGCCCCGTGTCCTTCGGACACCAAATTCGTCAGGTTTTGCCTTCAACAGAGGTTTTCTAACACCTTCTAAAAGAGCGAAATTACATAGAAACCCGGTTGGATTTTCGGGCTAACCCCTCATATTCAACTCCTAACCCTAAATTATGTCACCTTTACTTTTCTGGATTTTAGCCGTTGTCTCGGTGGGAGCGGCGGTACTGATGATCACGACGAAAAACCCCGTCCGTAGTGCCCTCGCACTCGTGACGACGTTTTTATGCGTCGCGGTCTACTACATCACGCTTTCGGCGCAGTTTATTGCCGCCGTGCAGGTGATTGTTTACGCCGGGGCAATCATGGTGCTGTTTCTCTTTGTAATCATGCTCCTTAATCTCGGTGCGCCCCAAGCACTTGAAGAAAAAGGCAGTTTGCAACCCGTCATTGCCTGGTCACTCGGTGGAATTTTGCTGTTGACGCTGACCGCCGCCCGTTCGCTCTTTACGCTCAATTCGCCACAAGCCGGGGCGAACGTTTATGAGCCACTGGGAACAGTTCGGGCGATTGGGCTGAACTTGTTCGATCCGGCGCAACCATGGCTGTTCCCCTTCGAGATGACCTCGATTCTTTTGTTGGTCGCCACGGTCGGCGCAATTATTATGGCAAAGCGACAAGTCTGAAATGGAAATCACCACACAACACTTTTTAGTTCTTTCGGCGATTTTGTTCACGCTCGGTGTCATCGGAGTTCTGGTCAAGCGAAACCCAATTGTCATTTTCATGTGTGTGGAACTGATGCTTAACGCCGCTAACCTTTCGTTTGTGGCACTGGGTCGTCATTTCGGTCAGATCAACGGGCAGATGTACGTTATCTTCGCGCTGGCGGTGGCGGCGGCAGAAGTGTCTGTCGGACTTGGAATCATCGTTGCAATTTTCCGCTCGAAAGAGTCGATCAACATTGACGAAGTAAATTTGATGAAATTTTAGTAGGGGTTAGGTGATAGGGGGTAGGGATTAGAACAATCTTTTCATTTCCTAATACCTACTCCCTACTCCCTCGGAGTTGTATTCATGGCAGAAAATGCCTGGTTGTTAATCTGGTTGCCCTTATTCGGGTTTCTTTTCAATGCGTTTCTCGGTAAACGACTTGGAAAAGGGGCAGTGAGTGTCGTTGCGTGTGGCTCAGTGGGACTTGCCTTTGTTGTGGCAGTTCTCATCACGCTTCAACTCAACGGATTGCCGGAACATCGTGCCTACGCGCCCTTGATTCCCTTCACCTCACCCTCTCATCCTTGGATTGACATGGCGGGACTCAAGATCGGTTTTGGGCTGATGCTCGATCCGCTTTCCGCGCTGATGGCACTGATCATTACGGGTGTCGGATTTCTGATTCATGTTTACTCTGTCGGCTACATGAAAGACGACCCGGAGTACGCTCGATTTTTCACCTACCTCAATCTCTTTATCGTCATGATGATGCTCCTTGTCGCGGGAGACAACTTCCTGCTGATGTTTGTCGGCTGGGAGGGGGTAGGGACTTGCTCATATCTGCTGATTAGTTTCTGGTACACCGAAGTCGAAAACGCAAAAGCGGGCAACAAAGCCTTTATCGTAAATCGTGTCGGTGATCTCGGTTTTTCGCTCGGAATGATGACGCTGTGGAGTATATTTGGAACGCTGACCTATCGCACGGCTGACGGCAAGGGCATTTTCGACGTGATTATGGCTTCGGCAAACGGCAAAGGTCTTGACGCTACCACGCTTTCCTTGATCACGCTCGCTTGCTTTCTGCTTTTTGTGGGAGCGATTGGAAAGTCGGCACAGATTCCCCTGTGGGTCTGGTTGCCGGACGCAATGGCGGGACCTACTCCTGTTTCCGCTCTCATTCATGCCGCAACAATGGTGACGGCGGGCGTCGTCATGCTCACCCGATGTTCCTTCCTTTTCGTGCTGGCTCCTGATGCGCTTCAGTTTGTCGCGTGGACTGGATTGGCAACGGCTTTTGTCGGGGCAACCGTCGGCTTGGTGCAAACCGACATCAAAAAGGTGCTGGCGTTCTCCACCGTTTCGCAACTCGGCTATATGTTTCTCGCGTGTGGCGTCGGCAACTTCAGTGCCGGAATGTTCCACGTCACCACTCATGCGTTTTTTAAGGCTCTTCTTTTTCTTGGGGCGGGTGCAGTCATTCACTCAATGCTCGGTGAACAGGACATGAGGAAAATGGGCGGGCTGAAGAAACGCCTTCCGAAAACCTATCTCGTGATGTTTATCGGAACGTGGGCGATCTCCGGTTTGCTTCCGCTTTCCGGCTTCTGGAGCAAAGACGAGATTTTACATTCCGCTTCCGGCGATCCACAATTTGGCGGCATTTTCTATGCGGTAGGATTGTTCACCGCCGTTTTGACCGCGTTTTATATGTGTCGAATGATGTGGAAAACATTCTATTCGGAGCCGCGTTTTGTGGAGGCAGACCTCTATGCTCATGCACACGGCAATTATCTCGATTCGCCTGACCCGGTTCAACATTCTCATGCCGACGCACACGGAACCCATGCGGCGGACGAAACCGGACACGCGGCGCATGAGGCACACGCAGACGGCAAAATCCATGAGTCGCCCGCTTCGATGATGGTTCCGCTCTACATTCTCGCGGTGTTTGCCGCCCTTTTCGGAATTGCTTTCGGTCCCTCACACGCTTTCGAGAAGTTTCTGGAACCGTCACTTGCCCCGGCAAGCCTCAGCAAACTCGCTGTTGGTCACCCTCTCTTCAATATTTACGTAGGGTATGGTCTTTCGACGGTTGCGGCAATCCTCGGTATTGGCTTTGCCTATGCGATCTATAACAGCCGCCGTAAAACAGGAGAGTGGTTTTCCGAAGAGACAAAGACGAAATGGGAACAACGTCCCTATTCGCCACCTGCGTTTTTGTACGATACCTTTGTCTCGAAATGGGGCTTCGATGCCTTTTATAATTTTGTGTTCGTGAAAATCGGTGGGGTGATCGCCAACGTCCTCTGGAAAGTCATTGACAACGGAATTATTGACAACCTCACAGGTGGACTGGGCTATCTCGCAGGGGGTCTGGGGAAAATCTTCCGCCGCGCACAAACGGGCTATGTCCGCAATTACGCGCTGGTGATGCTGTTTGGAGCCGTGGTGCTGGTTGCCGGAATGTTGGCGACCTGGAGCAAATTGACGAATTAATCTTATGCCTATCCTGAGTATACTCATCTTTTTACCGCTGATCGGTGCCATTCTTCTGATGGCGATGCCTCGCTCGAAAGACGTGGAAACCGACACTGACCTCTCCGAAACCTCTTCACGCAAAGTCGGATTGAACGCCGTTTCGATGATGGCGATTCTCTTTGCTTTTCTGAACTTTGTCGGAGCCGCCTATCTGTTCTCGACATTTAATCAGAACTACGCAAACACCGATATAGCCGGAATCGGGCGACATCTCCAACTCATCGAAGATCACACCTGGATCAAACTCGGAAACATCGAAGTCTTTTACCGATTGGGCATTGACGGCATTAGCCTTTTGCTGATTTTGCTCAGTACGTTCATCACGTTGCTTGGCGTGATCTACTCGGCACACACCGTCAAAACTCGCTTGAAAGAATTTATGGTTTGTTTGCTGATTCTGGAAACAGCGGTTATCGGTGTTTTCTGTTCTCTTGACTTGATGCTGTTTTACTTCTTCTATGAAGCGGCACTGATTCCGGCTTACTTCTTAGTAGGAATTTTCGGCTCTGAAAAGCGGGTTGCCGCCGCGCTCAAGTTCTTCATTTTCACCTTTGCGGGCAGTCTGTTAATGTTGGTAGGGATTATCGCTATTTACGGAGCGACAGGCACCTTTAATCTAATTGACCTGACAAATCCCAACTCCTCTGCGGCAAAAGCGTTGCATGGGATGGACGGGCGGATGCTCGGCTTTATGTTCTGGGCATTTGCGATTGCATTCTTGATTAAAATTCATATCTTCCCGCTACATACCTGGTTACCCGACACTTATGCAGAGGCACCAACCGCAGGAACTGTTGTGCTTTCCGGGGTCATGCTCAAAATGGGAACCTACGGATTGATCCGCCTCTGTCTGCCGCTTTTCCCGAAGCAAGCACAGGAGAGTATCGGAATCATGGTGACGATTGCGATTATTTCCATTATTTATGGAGCGATCATCGCGGCGGCACAAACCGACATCAAACGCTGGATCGCCTACTCTTCCATGTCGCACCTCGGCTTCATATTGCTCGGCATATTCTCGTTCACCAAGCTCGGAATGATGGGCGCGTTAATCCAGAACATCAATCACGGCATCTCAACACCAATGCTCTTCTTTCTGCTCGGAATGTTGATCGAGCGAAGAAAATCCCGTGACTTCAAGGACTATGGCGGCTTAAAACTGGTAGTCCCCGTGCTGTCAACCTTCTTCCTCCTGGCGGCACTTTCCAGTATCGCCGTTCCTCTCTTCAATGGATTTGTAGGTGAATTTGCGATTTTGCTTGGCTCCTGGACTTCGCTTTCGGTAGGCTTTGTCCGAACCACGATTGCCGCAACCGGAATGATTTTTTCTGCGGTCTATATGCTGTGGGGATTTCAGAGAATTATGCTGGGTCCCGTCACAAAGCCTGCAAACAAACTCATGCCCGATCTGAAACCTTTTGAGTGGGCAGTACTTCTTCCTCTGACGGCAATGATCTTCTGGATCGGAATGTTCAGTCACTTCTGGACGCAGCGCATGGACGCACCGGTAGAAACGCTGATGTCGCAGGAGGGTGTCGGGTCAACGGGGGACGAAGACCTTCCGGCAGTGAACGCCATTCAGAGAGCCACAATCAGAAAATATCATGAAGAGCATCCTAATAAGCCTGCCCCTGCTCAGGGTGAACCCGAAGTCTTTGCTCGTCCGGGTGGTGGTACGCCTTCCGGGGGTAGCCCCGGCGGGGGAGGGGGAAGTGTTTCGCCTGGTACACCTCCGACCGGCACTGCCCCTGCGCCAACAAGTTCGCCGCGACCAAACCCATTGACGACACGTCCGGTTGATGGCATGGTAACTCCTGTAACCCCACGTCCGACACAACCTGCCAACACGGAGGGAAAACGATGAATCCGAATATGACCCCCAACTTGATGGCGGTTCTGCCCACTCTCATTATCATGGTGACGGGAATGGTTGTCCTGATCGGTGATTCCTGTCTGAAAGGTTGGAAGTCCACCAAGTCACTGAGCGCAATCGTTACATTGATCGGAATAGCCGCCGCCGGATTTTTCGCACTGAGTCGCATCACCGAAGACAGCATAATCGTGTTCGGTGGTGCCGTCGTCATTGACTCGTTCAGTAACGGAACCGCCTTGATTTTACTGGCAACGGCGGCATTCGCGACGTTGCTTGCGATGACCTATCTGGAAAACAAAAACCTCAACCTCGGTGAGTACTACGCACTGGTACTTTTTTCGACTTCCGGCTCGATGCTCATGGCGTCGGCAAATGATTTGATCGTTCTCTTTATTGCGATTGAAATTCTTTCGGTTGCCCTCTACGTCCTTGCGGGCTTTGCCAGAACCGATGAAAAAAGCGAAGAGTCCGCCCTTAAATATTTTCTGCTTGGTGCGTTTGCGGCGGGGTTTCTGCTTTACGGGATCGCCCTGATTTACGGGGGAACCGCTGGAGCCGCCGGAAACGGAGGAACAACTAATCTGACCCTGATTTCGGAGTTTTTGCGCCACACCAATGGTGTGGCAAACCCGATGCTGATGGCGGGAATAGCACTTTTGCTGGTTGGGCTTGGGTTTAAGGCAGGACTGGTTCCGTTTCATATGTGGACACCTGACGTTTACGAAGGCGCACCTACTTCCGTCACGGCGTATATGGCGGCAGGAGCGAAAATTGGGGCATTTGCGGCAATCGTGCGCGTCTTCAATGCCTTTATTCCAATTTCTCCTTACTGGCTGATCGCCCTGCAAGTGCTTGCGGTTTTGACGATGTTCGGGGGCAATCTGCTGGCAATCGTGCAGGAAAACGTGAAGCGAATGTTGGCGTATTCCTCGATTGCTCATGCCGGGTACTTGCTTGTCGGCGTTTGTGCAATGGCGGGCAATCCGAGGGCACATGACACGGCACTAGGAGCGATTTTATTCTATCTGTTCGGATATATGCTCGTGACGATGGGTTCCTTTGGAATTTTGATCTGGCTTTCCAAACGTGGACATGACTGTACCACGATGAACGACTTAAAAGGGTTGGCGAAAACCGATCCTACCGCCGCCTACACAATGCTGATCTTTATGCTGTCGCTTGCAGGAATTCCTCTTACGGTTGGATTTTTCGGAAAACTCCAAATCTTTAACGCGAGTTTGATGGCGGGACAAGTCGGAATTGCAATTTCAATGGCGGTTGCCTCGATTATTTCCGTTTATTACTATCTGAAAGTGGTCTGGACAATGTGCTTTCAGGAGCCGGACGGTAATACGGTTGAGGGGCGTGCCACTTCATCGTTTGGGGTCAATGTAACGGTAGGCTTGAGCGCAATTGGATGTGTTCTCTTCGGAATTCTGCCTCAGACGTTGCAGTTCTTGATCAATGCGTCCAACAGCATCATGCGCCCCTGAACTCTCGCGGAAGAAGTAGCGTCTTAAAATTAGCACGGGATGGCATAGCCGTCC
Source organism: Chthonomonadaceae bacterium (assembly GCA_014377395.1). Taxonomy (GTDB): domain Bacteria; phylum Armatimonadota; class Chthonomonadetes; order Chthonomonadales; family Chthonomonadaceae; genus JACMPS01. Next base: position 398 of record JACMPS010000270.1, on the reverse strand, counting down.
CGTTTCGCTGTCGGGTTGAAAACACTGAGACTGATACTAAAATTGGATCGAAGCGAAAATAGTGGGAGGGACGATAAGGGAATGACGCATCGAAGCGATACAATCGGGCGTGTTATAGGAATGATTACGTTTCTGCTGGGAGTAGGGCTACTTCTGTTCGTCTTCAAGATCGCTTACGAGTTGTTCAATGTCTCTCCCTCAGATGCACTCGGTATGAAGTTTACCGGAGACCCGAAAACCGACCCGAACCTGACAAAAATCGGGGGATTGTTCGGAGGGGTACTGGTTCGAATGGTCTACCTGTTTTTGATGAGTATTTCCGGCTCTCTTGTAGCAAACAAAGGCATCAATCTCTACTTTAGTGCCTTGCAGGGACATCCCGTCAGTATCGGTCATTC
>JACMPS010000024.1 GCA_014377395.1 Chthonomonadaceae bacterium | reverse complement strand
TGCACGAGTCACGCATAGGTGGCGGCGCGAAGTTCACCTTTCGTTTTCATCGTGCGCGAAGGCACCTTGAATGCCGCAAATCCTTCCCGGAAAATCACGTCTTCGGCTTCGGAGGAGGTCAGGAAAATGATCTCGGAAAGGGGCAGGTGCGCTCGGAGTTTTCGGGCGATAGCGAGAAGCCGGGTGACGTGTCCCAACCCCAATCCATTCACCGCATAAAACAAAAATTGCGGGATTGTCTTTGCCATCGTCTAGGACACGTCATTCCCAATCGTCTCATTGTCTCCCCCGATAAAATTTGCCGTCTCATACTGATTCAGGTCGCCGCCCGTATTTGACAGTCGGTCGAAATCATTGTTGATGTCGGGTTCCGAGAGCGGGTCGGAATCGGGCAGGGCGTCTCGTTCTACATAACTCGGATCAAGCGTAAAGTCTCCGTCACCATTCGTTTGTGCGAACGAGTTCTGCGGAGGTTGCGCCGCCGTCTCCATTGCGTAATCCTGATAGGCAGGCGCTTCAGGCGTCATCGTATAGTCGCCGCCCCAATCTCCATTTTGTTGCACGGACGGAGCCTCCCAGTACGGGGCTTCGATGCCGCTCATTGGAGGGTAGTCCCCCTGCATCGCATAGTTTCCGCCGCCCATCAGACCGTAAGGATTATAGTCCGGGTACGCAAACCAGGGAACGTAATGATCCTGAACGAAGAACGCCATGATATGTGGCTCACGCCCTGCATTGAGTTCGGCGAGGGCTTCGGGGCTGGCCAGCACCCGGCGTGGTCGCCCGTTCACGTCAACGGTCACGGGGGTCAGTTCACTCAGGGGATAAGGTCGCCCGGTGAAAAAGCAGACGCCGCGTTGTCCTTCCGGCACCTCCTGCCAGTTCGTTGAGCGACTGCTTTTAATGCCTGCCGTGTTCGCGCCGAACGAGGATTGCGGCAGACTACGGGGACGCGAATTGGCTTCCAGCATCGGAGAGGGTTTGTTGCGCCCTGTAATTGAGCGAGCAATTGTCCCCACGAATGTACTGAAAAGCAGAACCACAATTCCTACCATTAGCAATAAGATGAGCATCTAAATCCTTGCCTGAGCGTGATTATCCTTTAGTAATGGTTTCGTCGAGATTGAGCAGGATGCTGCATACGGTTGCCCATGACGCCAACTCCGCAGAGTTCAGAGTCATATCACGAGGCGACTCCCCAATTGAAAGAACGCCGCTTGCCGCCTTCGGGTTTTTGTTAAAGCGAGTCCACTGCGTATTATAGGCTTTGAGCAGGGCTTTCGTCTCGGTTTCTCGCGGAAGTCGCCCCGTTGCCCACTCAAAGGCAAACCGGACACGAGACGAGGGCGAGACGCCCCCGTTTTTCATCACGCGCTCAGCAAACTTACGGGACGCCTCCACATACGTGGGATCGTTCATCAAGATCAGGGCTTGCAAAGGCGTGTTCGTTACCGAGCGGCGCACAAGGCAAAACTCGCGTTCCGGGGCGTCAAAAGTTTGCAAACTTGGTGGCGGAACCGTGCGCTTCCAGAAATTGTACATCGAACGGCGATAAAGCGCGTCTCCATGATCCTGCTTGTAAGACTGTGCCGAAAAGGACGCAGAAGTCGGGTCAATCGAAAGTTCTTCCCAGATACCGGGAGTCTGGTAGGGCTTGACGGAGCGTCCGCCAATCGTCGGCACATAAAGCCCGGAAACCACCAATGCATTGTCCCGCACAAACTCGCCCGGTAAGCGAGATCGTGAGCCACGAGCGAGAAGACGATTTTCGGGGTCGTGTTCGCGCAATTCCGGCGTGACCTTTGAGGACTGCCGATAGGTGGACGATGTAACGAGCAAACGCATCATCCCTTTTACGTCCCACTTCGTGCGAATAAACTCAGTGGAGAGCCAATCGAGCAGTTCCGGGTGGGAGGGACGTTCGCCCTGCACTCCGAAATCCTCGGAGGTTTTGACCAGACCCACCCCGAAAATCCACCCCCAGAAGCGATTGACTGCCACACGAGAAGTGAGGGGGTGTTTCGGATTCACCAGCCACTCCGCAAGGGAGAGCCGATTATCAGAGGCATTTTGAGGAAGAGGCATGAGGACGGCAGGGGTTCCCGGTGTCACCTTTTCCCCAAACTTGTCATACTGCCCCCGTAATAAAATAAAGGATTCACGTTTTTGTTCGCGCTCCTGCATCACCATGACCGTTGGAATCTGCTTTTCGATTTCCGTTTGTTTTGCTGTTGCCGCAAGTGCTTCCTGATTGAGCGAACGTGCCTCTTGGTCGTAGTACCGCAAATAAAAATCACGCAACGGAGAGGCGGAAACCGCTTTCGTGGGGGCAAGCGCAGGGGCAACTGCCAATGCTCCTCTCACGCCGTCGTACTCGGTGAGTTGTGCCGCTTCCTCGGTATTGAGTTCTCGATTGTAGAGGCGCACCTCGTCAATCACGCCCTTAAAAGGGTTATTGGGAGTGCGGCGTCCAATCGTAAAGGGTGCGTCGGCAAGAATCGTTCCAGTCAGCGTGTCGTGCGTGGTCGTGAGAGATTGAGTTTGACCGTCAATGTAGATATGAATTCCCTTTGCTTTGCCGGAGCCATCGTAGGTGACGGTGAGGTGATACAGGCGGTCTTTATCCAGTGCCATTTGCGTGTTGATGCGAATGGCGTTTGTTTCCCACTTGTTGACGAGGTGAACAAAGATTTGTCGTCCACTGATAAAGCAATCCCAGCCGCGAAAGTCCTTTTTATCGTCCATGCGTGAGAGCAACGTTACCACGTCATCGCTGTTCAGGCTCAGCCATGCACTGTAGGAGAACGGCGTTTTCGTGTCAAATCGAGTGGCTTTTTCCGCTTCGGGATAGGTGACATACGAGGCTCCGTCCAATTTCAGGGCTTTGCCGAATTTCCCCGCAACGTAGGTTGGCTTGCCTTCAACTTTACCCTTGAACTCGGTGTCGGCATCGGGCTTTTCATTATCGAAACCGAAATGTGCCACCAGTCCCGACTTTGCAAAGGGGGCATTGGCGAGGGTGACTTCGGCGGTTTTGCTCCACTCGATAAAGGCGGGTTCCGCCGCACTTCGCCGTGCCTCCACTCTCGCTTTTGCCGCCTCGGTCTTCTGCTTGATCTGCGCGAGTTCTTTTTCTTGCTCCGGCAACGGGGCGGCGAGAAATGGCATCGCGTTTCCGTTTTGTCCGTCCAGTCCCTGCTCGGAAATGTTGTTGAAGTAGGCATAAAAGCGATAAAAATCTTTTTGCGTGAAGGGGTCGTATTTGTGATCGTGGCAGGTAGCACAACGCAAAGTCAAGCCCATAAAGGTTGTGGCGGTCGTGTCCACCCTGTCCATGACGTAGGCGGTCTGGTACTCTTCGGGAATGGCTCCTCCCTCAAAATTGATCGGGTGATTTCGATTGAAACCTGTTGCGATTTTGTCTTCGCGGGTGGCGTTCGGCAATAAATCCCCTGCAATTTGCATTTTGGTAAAGCGATCATATGGCAAATTTTGATTGAAGGCTTCTATGACCCAATCTCTCCAACGCCACATTTGCCGCTCACTGTCAATGTGGTAGCCGTGCGTGTCGGCGTAGCGCGAAAGATCAAGCCAGGGCAACGCCATTCGTTCCCCGTAGTGCGGCGAGGCGAAAAGGCGATCCACCACGCGCTCATAGGCATCGGGGCGGGTGTCGTTGAGGAAATCCGCAATCTCGGCGGGAGTAGGCGGCAACCCCGTCAGATCGAAACTGACCCGGCGGATGAGCGTTCGTTTGTCCGCTTCTGGGGAGGGCTTCACGCCTTCCGCTTCCAGTCGCGCAAGAATAAAATTATCAATGGGGTTTCGTACCCAGGCACTCTTTTTAACGGAGGGGACCAAGGGACGAACAGGCGTCGCATAAGCCCAGTGAACCGCGTATTTCGCGCCCTGTGCCACCCACTTTTTCAGGATTTCGACTTGCAC
>JACMPS010000269.1 GCA_014377395.1 Chthonomonadaceae bacterium | reverse complement strand
GGCTCGTGATCTCAATGGAAAAACCGCCCTGCACTATGCCGTCGAAGGGTGGAGTGTCGCACACGTCGAGATGCTAATTGCGCTCAAAGCGAATCTCTTTGCGTTCGACAACAACAATCTCACGCCACGTCTTCTTGCACAAAAACAATCTATGACGGACATTGCCGAGATTTTGCATCGAGCCGAACCGACAGGTTATGTCAAAAGTGAAAGCGTTGCGTGGTCACTTCTCGATGACGCAGACGCAGTAGAGGGTTTCGATCTTCATACGGCGGCATGGGCAAACGACATAGAGAGCGTTTTGCGACTACTTTCAGAAGGGGTTTCGGTAGATGCGCGGGTGGAGGGGGGCGTGACACCATTGATGACGGCTTCTGGTGCAGGAAATCTGGAAATCATAAAGCAATTGGTAGAGAGAGGTGCCTCTCTCGAAGCCCGCGATGATAAGGGCGATACGGCACAAGACTGGGCGCGGAAAAACGACCGAATCGAAGTTCTACACTGGCTTCAAGAAGCGGCGGGCATTGATTGGCGGAAACTAGAAAAAAGCACGGAGCGACCTTTCGATTGGTAAGCGTTCTGTCTGTGAGCGAGAAGATGAGATCGCCTATAAGTCAGATAATTGACTCATTTTCCTCATCAGAAAGTATCAGATTGTCACACTTGTCTTCTCGCCCCCCTCTTAACACAACGTTAATATAGCATTTGTCACAAAGTGTGATATAATTTTCGTAAGGGACAAAAATTTGCAAAAGCACCATTTATTCTGCGATATTCCAACCACTCACTATGATTTTCTGCTCTAAGTTCAGGACAAGAAGGCTATGAAACAAAATCGAATGTCGCGGTTCATGTTTATTCTGGGATGCGTGATTGCCAGCGTTCTCTATTGGAACCAGGTAGTGAACAAATGGGGGGGAAATTATACCGTTGGGACGGAGAAAGTAGAGCCTCTGCTCACGAAGAGCATAGCCCCTGTGCAAAACCCGACGCAACCAACCTCGAAACCGATCTTAAACGAACAAGTTGACTACATCCATTTCGTTTATGGGGGCTTTGATCCGACCTACTGGCATCTTGGAACGATCACCGAACCAGAGATGATTGCAGGCGTCGTCGAGGTGCTAAACCATCCGATACCGATCTCCCGTCCCACAGGAAATCAGTTTTTCACAGGCACTGTCTCCAGCGAACTAATCGTTCACTTCAAGCCCGTGCGCGGTGTCACGCCTGAGCCTGTGGGCGGACAACTGCATAGAGACTTGTTCTACAATTATGGGGTTCCCATGTGGGAGATGATGCAACGCCTGGGCAAATTCCGAGCGGAACGTGCAAGACAACTTTTCACAAAACGGGCGGGAGAAATCGTTAAAATCGAGTGGATCAATCCGACAAAGCCTCCCTTTAAGGAAAGCACAGAAGACAAACGTAACATCGCCTCGATTGTTAAGCAACTGAAAAATGTAGATGAGCGTTGTTTCGCGTACACTGATTCGGTAGGGGTCTGCCCCCTCCAACTTTTTTCAGGGACGGAACGACTTCATTGATCGAAATGGAACTGGCGAGAGATTCAACAAGGAAGGACGTTTGGGTTCCCGACCCCACCTGTCCGAACTGGCTTCTGGATTATCGGCTCAAGTTGGAAAAGGATAGACGCGAAATGAGCAAGCCTGTCCCGCCGCCGATACAACGTCCTGAATGGTCAATCCCCCTGGCTTTAAAAAAGAAGATAATCAAAAAATAAAAAGATCGCCCCGCCTCCCAAACAGGAGGCGGAGCGATTTCGTTCTCTCTCACGCAACAGGATTAAGCCGCGTGATTGTGGGAAAAGAGAAGACTGTGGTGCGCGTCCGGGTGTTGCTCGTGAATGGCGATAAACTCGTCGAAGTGCAACAGAAACAGATCGAGGAAATCAGGGTCGAAGTGGCTTCCGCGTCCCTCCTCCATAATTCCCCGTGCCGTCTCGAAAGTAAACGCCACCTTGTAAGGACGCGAAGACATAAGGGCGTCGAACACGTCTGCTACCGCACAAATCCGCCCGTAAAGCGGAATGTCCGTCCCCTTCAAGCCATAAGGGTAGCCTGTGCCATCCCAACGCTCATGGTGCGTCATCGCAATTTGTTCGCCCGCCTCCAAGAGTTCGGAATTGGAGTTTCCGAGAATACGCGCCCCAATATGCGTATGAAATTCCATGATGCGCCGCTCTTCCGGGGTCAGTTTTCCCGGCTTCAACAAAATCGAGTCGGGCGTTCCGATCTTTCCGACATCGTGCATCGAAGCGGCATCCCGCAACAAATCCACTTCGTGTTGCGGCAACTTCAAGTATTCCGCCAGCAACGCACAGTATTTGCCTACTCGGAAAACGTGCGCCGCCGTGTTCTCGTCCCGGTACTCGGCGGCAATCGCCAGTCGGCGTACCGTCTCCAGATGTGCCTCGTGCGCTTTCCCTTCCGCGTCCGCCATAAACTCCAGGGCGCGATGCAAAGCCCCCGTGCGCCGCCCCACTTCCAGTTCCAATTCATCCCGGTAACGCTTTTCTTTTTTCTGGATTTCACATAGTTTCACAAGTGAGCGCACCCGCACCCGTAACTCGGTGCGGTCTATCGGCTTGGCGAGAAAATCGTTTGCACCCGTCTCCACCGCGCGTAACCGCTCCTCTTTGGAACTGAAAGCCGTTACCACGATAATCGGCAGGTTTTCGTACTCCGGGCGTTCACGCACTCGTTCGATCAGGGCAAAACCGTCCATGTCTGGCATCTGAATGTCGGTCATGATCAAGTCGGTAAAGGGATTCAAGAGCGCGATTGCCTCTGAGCCACTTGCCGCGACTTGACTTTCGTAGCCGAGTTCAAGAAGCAATTCTTGCAGAAGTTCCCTGTTGAGAACGTCGTCATCCACGATTAAAATGTGTTGTGAGGCAGGTTGCGAATCAGACGGTGAGTTGGATTGAAAAGGTAGCATAATCGCCTTCTCCATTAAAGTTTTGATCTTGCGTCTTCTGTATTCAAGGAAGAGCGGAAAACATTCTCAGAAGGTTTCGCCAACCGTAGATCGGGACGCTTTTCTGCATCCTCACCTTTTTCCAGAAACAAGAAAATTTGCTGTGCCAGTGTGCGCGTGTCAAGTGGCTTTGTGATAAAGCCGATACATCCTGCCCCTAGCGCCCGCACCTCGTCGCCGTGCATCGCATGAGCCGTCAACGCAACCACAGGGATATGAGCCGTTTTCGTATTTGCCTTCAGTAAAATCCTCGCCTCCAAACCGTCCAAGCCAGGAAGAGCAATGTCCATTAGAATAAGGTCGGGAGGGTGATCGAACGCCATTTCGATCCCGACTTCCGCCGAGTCTGCTTCCACGATCAAAAACCCTGCCGGAGTCAGAACATCCACCACCAATTCCCGGTTCATTTCATTGTCTTCGATGACAAGAAGCCTCGGTGAGAACAGAAATTCTCGTTGTGTCATGAGGCTTCCCTTTTATAAAAGAGACTACCTGAATTTTCGGCGGATTGTTCCGGCTTCGTGAGACCCATCGGCGAAATTACCGAACTTTCTTCTCTGTTTAATGCTGGAAGTCGAATCGGCAATCGAAAGACAAAGGTGCTACCTCGATTTTCTCCTTCGCTCTGCACCGCAATTGAGCCGCCATGTAACTCAATAAGCCTTCGCGTCAGGGCAAGCCCCAACCCTGTTCCCTGTTGTTGTCGTGCATACGAGCCATCTATCTGAACAAACTCGGTGAAGATGCGCTCTTGATTTTCAGGGCTAATCCCGATGCCCGTGTCACAGACGCTAATCTCTACCCTCTCATCTTCTTCAGACGATCTAACTAATTGTGAAAAGACGATAATCTCTCCTGATTCCTGCGTGAACTTGATTGCATTGCTGATCAGGTTGTACAAAATCTGCTTGCATTTACCTGCGTCAGCAACAATCGAAAGAGTCTCACTGCCGCATTCGATTTTGACACGGATACGCTTTTTCTCTACAAGAGGTTTCACTACCGCAAACACGTCCCGAATCGCCGCCTGAATATCGAAAAGGGAGTACTCCAGGGTGAGGTATCCCGCCTCTACTTTAGAAAGATCTAAAATGTCATTAATGAGTTGCAACAGGTGTCGCGCACTGGAAAGGATATTGTCTGTATAGCGCGTTTGTTTTGCGTTGAGATCACCAAAGGCTTTGTCCTGCATGATCTCGGAAAAGCCGATAATTGCGTTCATCGGGGTACGCAGTTCATGACTCATATTAGCGAGAAACTGAGTTTTTGCCCGGTTTGCTTCCTCCGCAGAGGTTTTCGCATGGATCAAGGCTTTTTCCGCACGGCGTTTCTCGCCCACATCCATTGAGACACCGACAACCCCCTGTTGCACCCCTGCCTCATCGAAGGCGGGAGAGTAAAGCGTCTCAAACCAGAAATTTTCCAGCTCCCGCATCACGACAACGGTTTCACCTGCCAGCGCACGGCGTATATCATCGAGAATTTCCGTTTCCTCATGGTAAATGTCAAAGACGGATTTTCCGACGACCTGCCCCGGTTTCAGACCAAAGGGCGCGAGTCCTTTGCCGTCCGAAAGCGTGAACACACCGAAATTGTCCAGAGCAAAAACAATCAGAGGCACCCCCGTAATCACCGAGCGAAGGTGCGCTTCACGACGGTTCAATTCGGTGGTGCGCTCCTGCACGCGCTGTTCGAGTTGCTCCTGTACCTGTTTTAATTGGGCTTCGGCGCGTTGCCTTCGCTCGATCTCCAGCCGACTTGCCAGGAGCGGAGCCGTCAAACGAACGACGGTTTCCATGCGCTCCAGGTCATACTTTGTATAGTCTTCCCCTCTGCCTTTGACATAAATGACGCCCAGCAATTCGCCCTGATAAAGAATAGGGATGCCTATCGAGCGAGAGAGAAGGGCTTCACCTGTGGAGGTCATCCGCGTTTCGTTTTCGATACAGGCTTTGTGGTCTGATAGGATCGTTTTCCAGACTTCACTCCCGAAATCCGTTTCTCCTATAACGGCAGGAAAAACAAGTCCGCCGATCTCCGTGATCATTCCGACAAATCCCTGCGGACTGTCTAGTTCTTCTAGAGTGAACTGTAAAATTTCTTCACAGAGCAAATCTGCCGGCGTTTCATGCACAAGACGATTGATGCGGCTTTCTAGTAAAATCCGATGCGCTTGTTGTCGCCTCAACTCCTCATTTTCCTGTTCGATGCGCTTTTGTTCGGTGGTATCGGCGATCACTCCATTCCAGAGCGTCGAACCGTCCTTCATGCGACGCGGCAAAGCGTGACCGCGAAGCCAACGAGACTCGACGCCCGGTTGCACGATTTGGTATTCGTAAATCCAGGGTGTCAGGTCTCGGTGCGAATCCAGAATGGACTGCATCAGGGCGTCTTTTTGATCAGGAACGATGCAGTCCAGAAGGAGAGTACACTCTTTCATTCCCTCCTCTGCGGAAAACTCATAAATTTGGTCAATCCCTTCGCTGAGAAAAGGGAACGACATCACTCCGTCTTTATCAACACGAAATTGGTAAACCAGCCCCGGCAAAGTAGCAGTGATGTCGCGCAATCGAGCTTCACTTTCGCGCAGGGCTTCTGCCGTTTCTTTGCGCTCGTGAATGTCCAGAGCCGCACCGAGGATTTGCGTGACCTTGCCCTCTTCATCAAAGGCAAAAGGAGTGTCATGACTGTTAAACCAGAGCCATTGCCCCGCTTTCGTCCTCATGCGATATTCGACTTCCCGCGACTCGCCTTCACGGAGATGACGCATATCCTCCAGATGAACCAGCATCCCCGGCATATCCTCCGGGTGAACCAGAAGTACGAGAAGGTTTTCGCCCATTGCCTGCGCCTCTTCCGGGGTATAGCCCAGAAGATCGGTCAGTTGCCGATTCGAATAGACATTCTTGCCTGTCGTGAGATCGTAAATGTAGAGAATAAAGGGAGAAGCATCCGCAATGCGTTGCGAGGTGAGCAAAGGGACAGACGCCGACGGGAAAAGATCGGTTGCGAGTGAGGAATGAGGAATTTTGGGTCGGTTCACGGTACTACTCCTAATGAGGCTTCTGCAAACCGCCTTCAACTACTCTTGTAAGGCGACGGAACAAACGCAGAAACCCCGACACATCGAACAGGCATCGTAACTGAATAGAAAGTTATCGGCAAATACTGAGTGAACCGTCAGGGGAAATCAGGGACTTATATTACGCACCTTCCACTTTGCTGGAGACACAGAGGAAAGTGTTGAGTTAAAGATTTTCTCATGATGCCCCCTCTCCCGGATTTTGGGAGAGAAGAGCATCAATCCGCATCCTTTTTCTTCTTCGCATTGTGTCTTTTAATCTGTGTGTATCGGTGTTAATCTGTAGATTAAACTCTCTCCCGTATTTCTCTCCCTTTATTCGCTCTGCACCTCTGTGTCTCTAGCAAAGCGGGTGGTTAATTAGGTTCCCTTGCGTAACGTGAGTTAAGGACTTCCGGCAATCAGGGGAAGGGAGACCAGAAATACCGCATTGATTTTACTGATTTCAGACGTGGAAACCACCGCAAATTTCAGACTCTGCGGGTTGGTGATCGCTCCCCCCGACTTTCCGGCTTCTGCGGTAGAGATCGTTGTACGGGTGGAGAGCAGTTCGGGCGTTTTTTGCTCCAATAAAAACGACATTCGCGGCGAAACGAAAAAATCAACGAAATCACGCCCCTCCTTTTTGTGCGGACGATTTTTCAGCAAAGCCAGAGGGAGGGGAAGCGCAGGGACTCCAAGTGTTGGCAGTGAATTTCCGCCTCTTGTTCGATCCAGAGTGTCCGAAGTCGAAAATTCCTTTTGATCGGGGAAACTAAAATCGAGAGGCTCCCCCGCAGAAATCGCCCTCTGCGCCACATCGGAGTCTACAACCCCCCAATCCGCCTTCCCTCTTTCTATAGCGGCAACAACAGCGTGGTCATTCTCCAAGAGCTGAACCTCATTTTTGTGAATCTTCGTGAGAAACTCTTTGCCTTCTCTCTCGCCATAAGCGACAAAGTAGGTGAGGAGGTGATAGTGCGAGGAATTTAACTTGCGTGGATCGGCAATCGCGACTCGCCCCTTCCATTCAGGGCGTGTCATCGCCGCTATCGAAAGAGGGATTTTCGCTTTTAACCTTTGTTTTTTGCGGAAAATCAGTACGCGAACCCGAGTTCTGATTCCTACCCAGTGCATCTCCGCTTCTCGAAAGGCGGGAGCCACCTGCACCGTCGTCGTATTGCTGACGTTTTCAAGCATCTCATCGGTGGTCAGTTTTTGCACCGAGAGCGGGCTTTGCGCCAGATAAAGATCAATTTTGTTCTCACTTGTCTCGTCTCTCACTCGCCGCGATAAGCCGCTGTCGTCTTTCAGGTCTTCGGGCGTCGCATAAGTTACTGTGACCGCAATTTTCTTTTCCCTCTCGAAAGCCTGTGCAATCGGTTCGACTATCGAGCGATCCACATCACTATAAAGGATGACTTCCGGCTTACCTCCCGTGCATCCCGTCAAAGCGGAAACAAAAAGAAGAACAAAAAATCCGAAAAAAAAATTACGTGAAAGAATGGGTGTGTGCAAAACCGAGTTTCGAGACAAATCAAAGTCCTTTCGCTCTTAAAAAAGAACGATACTGTTGCTTGAACCCCTGCCATAAGGCGCAAAATGAGGGCAAAGTCTCTTTCAACACTCTCACGGGAAAATCCTTCCTGAAATTCCTTCTTGAGATTCATCAGGAAATTGTACGAAGTTGCAGGAGTCGTGCTATAATAGTCGGGTTGTTATTCGTAGATAATTCGTGATAACAGTCAAAAAGCGAGAAAAAAGGGTATCCGAAACCGATTATGCCTGAACTTCCCGAAGTCGAGTCGATGCGCCGCTTACTGCAAAATCAGTTGTATGGAGCAAAGATAGTCGGTTTTGAAGCACCATTTCCTGTGGTCGTTCGCTACCCGGAAGTCGCGACAATGGAAAAGGAAGTCATCGGGAAAACAATAGAATGTGTAGACAGACGAGGGAAATACCTTCTTCTGACCTTGACCTCGAACCTTAATAAAATTCCACAAACCCTCATCATTCACCTCAAGATGCGCGGTATTCTCCGAGTCGAGAAAAGCGATCTTCCTCCCGCGCCCTATCTCTGTGCAAAATTGGCGCTGGAAGACAAACGTGAACTGCGGTTTCACGATATGTGGCGGTGGGGTGGACTGTGGCTCGTTAATGCGGAAGAAGGATTCGATCCCATTCCTGGCTTGAGAGACATCGGAGTGGAGCCACTTTCGCCGGACTTCACCGTAGAAGTCTTTGCTAAGCAACTCACGCGCAAGCGAGGGAAACTCAAACCGATTTTACTGGATCAGCGTACCGTCGCCGGAGTCGGCAACATCTACGCCGACGAAAGTTTGCACCGAGCCGGACTTCATCCGGAAAAGCGTGTGGAAAGCCTGACGGAAGCGGAGATTTCCCGATTGCATCTCGCACTCACCGCCGTTTTGATCGAAGCCGTCGAGAGCGGCGGAGCCTACGCGGAACTTATTGCAAAGGCGAACTCCACACTGGAAGATTTCAGTGAGGTGTACAAACCAAAGGTTTATGATCGGGAAGGTCTACCCTGCCCGACCTGCGAAAAACCTTTGACTAAATTTCAATTACAGGGACGAGGGACAACCTTCTGCCCCCATTGTCAACCGAGTACGAGTGCCCCAACGGGACAAACTCCCGAAAAATCTATTCGTACCGAGAGGAGTGTATCTGCTTATGTCTGATGAGATGGTTCAGGAAACGAGTGAGGAGACGGTCGCCCACGATCAGGTGGTGGCACAAGAAGCTCCTGCCTCCGCTCCAGTTGTCGCCGAAACTGCGACGATGGAAGAACCGACTCCCGCTCCGGCTGCCGCGCCCTCCGCGCCCTCCGAAGACGAGGAGGATGTCTTCGAGAAGGAAATGCGGAAGTTGGGTGTTGGCGATCCCCGGAAAGACAAAAAAGAGAAGCCTCTCGGCAGACTCGTGCAGGATCGTGTCGTTACCGGCGTGGTCATGCGCGTGGACAAAGATGGTGCGCTCGTGGATGTGGGAGCCAAATCGGAGGGAATCATTCGTCCTCACGAACTCTCCTCCGATCCCAATGTCAATCCCGAAGATGTCGTTAAAGTCGGTGATGAAATTCGTGTTCTCGTTCTCGAATCGGAAAACCGTGAGGGAATCCCGGTTCTCTCAAAAAAACGTGCCGACTTCGAGCAGGCGTGGGACGTGCTACAACGTAACCTCGACAACAACGACACCGTGATGGCTCCCGTACTGACGCGAGTGAAGGGCGGACTTGTCGTTGATCTGGGAATCCGAGGATTTATCCCGGCGTCTCATGTCGGCAACGGAAGCCTGAAAGTCAACCTTGACAAGTATGTCGGAATAACGATTCCCGTCAAGGTGCTGGAAGTGGATCGCGCCAACAAAAAAGTGATCCTCTCCAACAAAAAAGCGACGGAAGAAGAGCGTGAAGCAAAGGTTGCGGAAACCAAAGCCAACCTCAAAGTGGACGACATCAAAACCGGAACCGTGCGACGGCTCACTCCTTACGGGGCGTTTGTTGATCTCGGCGGCATTGATGGTCTGCTTCACATTTCCGAAATGTCCTGGACACGCATCAATGATCCCCGTGAAGTTTTGCGGGAAGGTCAGGATGTTAAGGTCATCGTTCTCAAGATCGATATGGAAAGTAATCGCGTTTCTCTCGGAATGCGACAAATTCTTCCCGATCCGTGGAAAGAGATCGCCCTCAAGCACAAAGAGGGTGATGTCATTACTGGAATGGTGACTCGACTGGCTCAGTTCGGTGCTTTTGTGCAGGTAGACGGTGGGGTTGAGGGAGTGATTCAGACGGGAGAAATGGGACGCAACAAATCCGATAAAAACGGCAATCCACTTGTTCCCAATCTTGAAGTCGAAGTCAAAATTCTTTCGATCAGACCCGACGAGCGCAAAATGTCTCTCTCTGTGCGTGCGCTTCTTCCTCCCGAAGAGCAAGCACCGCGTGAACCCCGTGAGCCGCGTGAGAACACGTCTGGTGGCGGAAACTCAGGGACGACAAACACCGCTCCTCGCCGCACAGGGCGTCAGCGTGGCGGCGAACGTGAAGATGTGGACTTTGCCCGGTATACAAGTCGGGAAGAGCCTCGCTACACACTCGCAGATGCCTTCGCCAATGCAACGAATGTGAAGAAGAGCAAAAAAGACCGACGGACTCAGCAAGAGCAGGAAGATGATAATCTCGATGACATCGAGACGGATTTGACACCTGTTGAAACTGAGGCTGAAACCGAAGAGTAGGAAATCAGGTGTAAGGCAGAAAAGCGTTTTCGCTTTTCTGCCTTACAGAGACTACTCCATGATTATTGGTGTTACCGGAGGAATTGCCACCGGGAAAAGCACGGTAATGCGCCTTCTTTCCCTCAAGGGCGTCACTGTTTTCAGTGCCGATGAAGCCGCAAAAGCCGTTCTCAGTCCCGGTGGTAAAACCCTTTTCGCCATAAAACAGGTTTTCGGAAGTGAGGTCTTTACCCCCCAGGGATCGCTCGACCGTCAACTTCTGGCAAAGCGAATTTTCGCCGAGCCGGAGATGAGGCTCCAATTGGAGCGCATCACCCACCCCCCCCTTCTCTCTTTGCTGAAAGCGCAAATCACTCTGGAGCAGTACGAGTCGTCACCCTCTAAAATGATCGCTGTCGAAGTTCCTCTTCTTTTTGAAACAAATTTAGAGAGTTGGTTCGATCAAATCATTGTGGTGGAAACGTCTCTAGAGTTACAGCGGGAAAGACTGCGACAAAGAAATCATTTATCAGAAGGGGAAATCGAAAGCCGCCTCGCGGCACAGATGCCCCTCTCCGAGAAAATAAAACGCGCTGATGTTGTTTTCAACAACGAAGCGACACCGGAAGATTTGCAGAGGAGAGTCGATCAATTTCTGCAAATTACGATGAATCTCAGAGAAATCTGAGAAAGTGAAATAAAAAGTACGCAAATCCCCAAAATAGTGCTTGCGTTCTTTTTCCCATTATGCTATAATCGCATCTCGAAGAGTATGAAATGCGTCACACTCCCCCCGATCTTGAGGGTGGCGTCCACTTATCTCATCCAAAAGACACTCGCCGGAAAGATGCTCTCGCCAAATCAGACCTCTCTGGTAAAAGCCTTTTTTCGATGAGCCAATGCTACGGAATCGACCCGTACCTTAATATCAATCCGGCAAAATTCCCCGCCGGTGGTGCAGGCTTCCCCCTGAGCGTGCCGAATGCGTGTAATACTAGGAGGTAGGACTCGCCTTGAATAGAGCCAGACCCATCAGCATCTTCTTGCGAATGATGTTTTCCGTCGTCGTGTGCGCTACCGTCGCGCCTATGGTGCTTGCTCAACAAAGCAAAGACCTACAGGCACGCACAAAACGGTATGGCGGCACAACCCTGAAACAAGTTCCGCGAGAATTCACCCGCCGAAAACCCAGCCGTACCCGCGCACCGGGAGATGGTGGCGTTATACGCCAGACCGATCTTCTAACCGGGACGTACAATCCAACTACACCTCAACTACAACCATTGCTTCCTTCGCGATCACAAGATCAGCATCCTGCCTGGACTGCCGATGAGAGATATATCTATTTCGACTCGGATCGCATCAGCGAGGTTAACAGCAATCCGACATCGCCCGAAGTTTTCAACATTTTTCGCATGAATTCCGATGGCTCCGGCGTGACTCAGGTTTTCGCAAGCGACTCCGTCAACAAGATCGAACCGGCAATTTCCTCTGATAATCGGCGTCTCGCCTACGTTTCCGGAGGAACGGCTTCGTTTGATGGAAATCTCGGCTTCTCGACAAACGGCTTTAAGCTCTTCGTCGTGGTCTTGAATGGCGGAGCGCCTGTCAATCTCAGTAGCGCAAAGAATGATGGCGATCCCTTTGTGGATGTGCGCCGTCCAACATGGGCTTCGGGAGGCAACGAAATTGCCTTTTCAGGTCGCGTTGCAAGCAACCCCTCTATTTCTCACATCTACAAGGTCAATATAGATACGGGTGTTATCACGCAGATTACACGCGGCGTCTCAAATGATTATTCTCCTGCCTGGTCGCCCGATGGTAGGCTCATTGCCTTTACTTCAAACGCAACGGCGTTTTCGGCAACCGGTCCTATAACCTCTGCTACAACCAAAAGCAATGATGATCTCTGGATTGTTGCTCCTACTATCTTCGCGCCCAATGCGAAAAAGATTACGGACTTTGCAGTTGGTGCAGTAGCCTCCTCAAACCGCAATCCTTCATGGAGTACCGTCCGAGGGAGTCGCGACACATTTCTGGCGTTTGCTTCCACTCGCTTTGACTCCGCTAATGATGGAGTGGTGGATAGTGTCGGCACTACTACAGACATTTACTTTCTGTTTGCCGCCGTCATCGCCGACATCTCAAGTCCAGGCGGAGGCTTTACGGTTGATCCTGAGACCGTAGGTAATGCAGCTATCAAGCTCCAGACCTCGACACGCTCGGATCAAGGAATTGACCCTAACGAGCCAAGCGCAAACTTCGATCCTACTCACTCGACAAACGAGGACTTCCCGGCATGGCCACAATTCATAAATTCCTTTAGAATTGCTTACCAGTCAAACCGAGGAAATAATCTTAACCTCTGGGCTTCAACAGTCAATGACCTTAATGCCCCAACACTAATTCGTTACGATCTCTCAACAGGCAGTATTCTCGGCGTTGTACAAGAGAGTGGAGCAGGCACACCCCGTGCCGGAAACGACGCCTCGGCTCAAGTCCGCGAATACTCCGCCGGATCTCCAGTTCGGTTTCGAGCGCGATTAGCCGACTACGAAACGGGTGTTGATAGCGTCTACCTGCAAATCAAAAACCCGAACAGCAGTACGCAAGAAGGAAGTTCCGGCAACGAACACAAAACGTTCTACGCACAAAACACCAATATTGACATGACCACCGCGATTCTCAATGTTCCTTATGAGTACGAATGTCAGGCGATCAATCCGACAACGTATGGCTATAAGAATGATGGGAATGTGGAAGGTAGTTTTGCGCGTTATCTAAGACGACTTCGTGCGACGGTTCCGGGCAACTGGCCTGGTTTCAACAAATACTTTGCTTCATTGGACGATACGGATTTCTATCCAGGCACTCCTGACGCGGATTTCTGGCTTCAGATGTACGATG
>JACMPS010000268.1 GCA_014377395.1 Chthonomonadaceae bacterium | reverse complement strand
TCAAAATAGACTGAGAGATTCGTTATCGAAGAAAGAATTTGTGATCTCTGACAGATAAGACTGAATCGCAAGAGGCCTTTGATCCATTGGAAGCAATGGATCAAACGCCTCTTTTTTAGCAAAATATAAACGTCAGATAAGGCGAGGTATTGAAAATAAATGCGGGGGAGGTAATCAAATTATTTTTTGTCGCTACGCTATTTCCCGTCGCTACCAACGAGTGCCTTGAACTCCAGCGGGTTTCCCGCTTTCGCCAGTGCGTCCTCATACGTAACCACTTTGGAATGAACCATATCGGATAGCGATTGATCCAATGTCTTCATTCCGTATCTTTGTCCCGTCTGAATAATTGAACTGATCTGGTGCGTTTTCGCTTCACGAATCAAGTTTCGGACGGCTGAGTTTGCGACGAGAGTTTCGTAGGCGGCGGTGCGCCCCGTGCCGTCCGCCTTTTTTACCAGAGTTTGAGAAACAACACCGAGCAAGTTGACCGCCATTTGCATTCGGATTTGTTGCTGTTGATGGGTCGGAAATACGTCTATTACACGGTCTACCGTCTGTACCGCGTCAGTGGTGTGGAGGGTTCCAAAGACAAGATGCCCGGTTTCCGCTGCCGTAATCGCCAACTGAATTGTTTCCAGATCACGCATTTCTCCAATCAGAATGACGTCCGGGTCTTCCCGTAAAGCTGATCTCAAAGCGTTGGGAAAGGAAAGTGTGTCTGTTTCCAGTTCCCTCTGATTGACGAGTGCCAGATTGTCGGTGTGAACAAACTCAACCGGGTCTTCGACGGTAATGATGTGCACGGGAAAGTTTCGGTTGATATAGTCTACGAGTGCTGCTTGAGTAGTGGATTTGCCGGAACCTGCAGGTCCAGTGACAAGCACAAGCCCACGCGGACGCTCCGCAAATTTCATACAGGCTTCCGGGAGTTGCAATTCCTCTACTGTTCTGATCCGGTAAGGAATAACCCGGAAGACCCCCCCCATTTGTCCTCTTTGCATAAAGAGGTTTGCCCTGAAACGTGCGACTTCTTTGATCTCATAGGCGAAATCGAGCTCCCACTCTTCATCGAATTTTACTCGTCTAACATCCGATAAAATAGAAAAGCAAATATGCCTCACGTCCTCAGCGTTAAGCGGCTCCATATCGAGTTGAAGCAAGTCGCCGTGAACCCGAATCAGGGGCGGACTATTGGCTTTGATATGGAGGTCGGAACCCTCGTTGACGACGCAGGATTCAAGCAGTTGATCTAAGGTAACGTTGTACATAGTGGGGGAAAATGCAAGTGTTGAGTATCAAGTGTTCAGTGTTGAGTGGAACTTTATTCTATTCTTTTCAACAACAATTCTTAACATTTATCCTTGCCTCTACTTGCCTCTCTCTCCGTGTCATGTGGAGATTAAAATTTTATCTCACCACAAAAGACTGAACACTTGCATTCAGTCTTTTGTGACGACCCCTATTCTTTCGGCTCGGATGCCAAATTCCATGGGATTGGAGCTGCGGGAAAGTGCGTCTTCGTATTCGATCTGTCCTGTTTGGACGAGGTGCATGAGACTGGAGTCGAGGGTTTGCATTCCGAACTGTTGTCCTGTCTGAATATCGGTATTGATCTGGTAAGTTTTTCCTTCGCGTATGAGGGTACGAATAGCACTAGTGCATCGCATGATCTCAAAGGCGGCGACCCTCCCCTTCCCTCCTCGTTTCATCAGAAGCGTTTGTGAGATGACGGCTTGCAGCACGGTAGAGAGTTGCATTCGGATTTGCTGTTGTGCTTCGGGTTCGAACACATCAATGATTCGGTCAATGGTTTGTGGGGCATCGGTGGTATGGAGAGTTCCAAAGACAAGATGCCCCGTTTCCGCCGCCGTAATCGCCAACTGAATCGTCTCCAGGTCGCGCATCTCGCCTACAAGGATCACATCGGGGTTTTGGCGCATGACGTGCTTGAGTGCCGCCGCGAAACTGTGGGTGTCTACACCGACTTCACGCTGATTGATCGCGGACATTTTGTCTTGATGAACGTACTCGATGGGGTCTTCGATGGTAACGATGTTTCCGGGCTTTGTGAGGTTGATTGCGTTGATCATGGAGGCAAGGGACGTAGATTTCCCCGACCCTGTGGGACCCGTGACGAGGATAAGTCCGCGTGGAAGCATTGCAATTTCGTTAACGACGGTAGGCAAGCCAAGTTCTTCGATGGTGCGTATGCGGTAAGGAATCACCCTCATCACGGCTCCAATGTTGCCCTGTTGCCTGAAGATATTGACTCGAAAGCGTGAGAGACCGGGAACGGAATAGGACATATCGAGTTCAAGGGTTCGCTCGAAGTGAACTTGCCGCTCGGTGTTCATCATTGGGTAAAGGAGGTCGTACATCTCGCGGGCATTGAGTGCGGGTATGGGAAGGCGTGTGAGTACACCGTCAATTCGCATGAGCGGCGGCTCTCCGACTTTCAAGTGAAGGTCGGAGGCATCTTTCTCGACTAATTGGTGAAGCAGTGAATCAATATTGATCATGCAAAAAATGCAAATGCGAGTGTTAAGTGTTAAAAATTAAGTGTTGAGACAAACCAGATTATCTCTCACTCAACACTTAACACTCGACACGTAACACTCGCCCCTATCTTGGTGCTTGTTGTTGGCTGGGTGATTGGCTTGTTTGAACTTCGCCTTTTGTGACGGCCATGCGGATCATTTGTTTGAGTTCGGTAAATTTTCCGGCGTTGGAAAGAGCGATTTCTTCGCTGATAAGTCCGGCTTTGTAGTAGCGAAGGAGGCACTGATTCATGGTTTGCATTCCCCAGTAGGCTTCTCCGCCGGCTTGTCGGATGGCGGAGTAGATGTCGTCGGAGCGTCCGTCTTCGAGGTAGCCGACAATGGTGGGGGTAACATCCATAACTTCAATGGCGGCGATGCGTCCTCCTCCGTCTGAGCGGGGAAGGAGTTTTTGGGAGAGGACGCCGCGTAAGGTGGTGGAAAGTCGGAGCCAGAGCATAGGGCGTTCATGGGGGGCGTACATATTGGAGATGCGATCCAGGGTTTCTGCGGCAGAGGCGGTGTGGACGGTGGCGAAGACGAGATGTCCGGTTTCCGCCGCCTGGAGCGCAGTGTTCATGGTCTCGAGATCGCGCATTTCTCCGATAAGGATGATATCGGGTGCTTGACGCAGGACGTGCTTAAGCGCGACATTAAAATTTTCAGTGTCGATTCCGACTTCGCGCTGTGAGACGATTGCCATCTGGTCTTTGTGGACAAATTCTATTGGGTCTTCGAGAGTGATGATGTTGACGGCTCTTGTTTTGTTAAGGAGGTCAATCATGGCGGCAAGTGTTGTGGTTTTGCCTGAACCTGTGGGTCCCGTAACAAGAACAAGCCCGTTTTTGTGAGTGGTAAATTCCTTGACTTTGGCAGGGACACCAAGATCATCAAGGGAGCGTATTTGAGTGGGAATAAGGCGGCAAACAGTGGCACAGTGCCCTCGTTGCATATAGACGTTCATGCGAATTCGCAACTGGTCGCCGATACTAAAGGCGAGGTCCATTTCGTGGTGTTGCTCGAAGATCGCCTGTTGTCTTGCATTCATTTTGCTGTAACAGAGTAATTTAACTTCTTCGATGCTGAGCAAAGGAAAATCGGACACAACGATTCTGCCATGTTGTCGAATTGCGGGAATGGCTTCGGAGCGCAGAAAGAGATCGGACGCTTTTCGCTCATAAGCCCAGAGGATCATTTCATCAAGAGTCATTGTATTCATCGAATAGGGAAACCTTTCCAAACAAGATCACGGGGTTTGTTCGAAAACATGAGGACTGCTTCGCTCGGATTACAGTCAGTAAAATCGGGTAAAAGTTAATGTGCGGTCACACGTCCACGACGGATAAGGAGTAATACGCCACCCACAAGGGAAATTCCTGCAAGTAAAGCGAGAACAAACAGGATCATTTTTTGAGGGGCATTTTGGAGAGGCGGGTCTGACGTTTGCAGACTCCCCGAAACAGGAACTTCCTGTCTCGCCACAATATGAAAAACAGGAGGGGGCAGCGTTGCCTCACGATCACGAAAATCAATCCGGTACTGGTAGGCTCCGTCCTGAGTACGATCCCATTGCACACGGTAGGCCTCATTTTGCGCGACCCTATCTTGCCTGTCAGCATCAAATTTAATGTCGGCAGGAACAATCAATGCCATTTGTCTTCGAGTACGGAACGCACTCAGAAAAGGCAACAGATCGGGCATCGCGTCACGCGCAGGGAGTTGTCCCCTTCCCCTCAAGTCTATAGAAGTGGCTTGTAGTCCATCACCACCTTTTTCGATCTTTACGGAAGGCTTAGCGACCAGAGTAAGGGAGAGATTTTTTGCAAGAGTCTCTCCCTCTTTCAACGCTTCATTTCTAGAAACGAGGTCACGGTAGGCAATTGAAATTTTCAACGTACCATCGGGTAAGGCAATTACGTAAGCGACAAGGTCGGGAATTTTAGAGGAAACTTTTTGAGCAGAAGCAGAGAGTGAGAAGACGCACGAAAGCAAAAAGGATAACACGAGGAAAAATGGAGCTAAAGAGACTCGAACTCTTGACTTCTTCAATGCCATTGAAGCGCTCTCCCAACTGAGCTATAGCCCCACGTACAAAACCTGCCCGTCAAAACTGCGGAACGCATCAATGATACACCAACGACCAAGAAAATGCAAGAGGGCAACGAGAATTTCTGTCTCGGTTGCCCTCTTGCACAAACAAACGTCCTTACTTACCTTTGGTGTCAATGATTAATGTACGGCTACCACTATCAAAGCCATTCTTCGATCCAGTCAGCAGATCAAAAAACGTAGCGGGGACATAAGTTGTCCCATTGATCGTCTTCGCGGTTCCGGCAAGACGGACGCGCCGAGTGCCATTCACGACGGCAATTGCACTTTTCATCCCGATTCTGACTCGGTTGGAACGATAGGTGGCTTCTACCGTTTGGTTGGAGTTCATTGATCTCAGGGTTGCGCCCAGCGAATCAGCTACAGGACGCACAGGAACCATGACAATCCCATTGGAAACCATAGGCATCGCGGAAGAACTGAACGACACATCTTTGTCATTCACAAGAACACCAATATTGTCTGCGTTGCTTGCCTTCGAATTGCCAGGATTGGACGCATCAGTTTCATTGTTCTTTCCGTCACGCGAACGATCCAGTGCATTGCCCCGTCGTGGCGGGGAAATCTGTGGTTTGCCTCCATTGCCCTGCCCATTGTAAGAGGTCAGAGAAAGCGCACGATCCAGACGAACACCGAGGTTTGTGCCTTCTTTTAAGGTAACATCATTAGGTTGCTTGCGGTTCTTTTCAAGCGAGCCCGCCAGATAACCAAGACCCGCACCAAGAATCACATTCTCCAGTCTGATCTTGCCACCGCCAAGAACACTTGCAAGCAAACCTGCCCCTGCCCCATAACCCACATAGGTCAGGCGATTGTTTTTGCTTTTCGACTTTGCGACAAGGACGCCTTCGCTGTTTTTTTCGACGCTTTTATCGTCCAACCCAATGACGGAACCCGTGATCGCGTAAGCGCGACCATTCGCAAGACGCACACGCTGGAAGGAAAGATCGAGTAAACCCGGCTGCTCTCCCTCTTTCGCTCTTGCCTCACGCAAGACACCTTCGATTATCGCACCTTCCGGCAAGCCACTGTAGCCGTCTTTGTCCGCAACGACTTTTGCGGTGAACTTATCGCCCGTTCGATTTGTTTTCGAGTTCAATTCTCGATCCAGTTTAACGGGAATCACGGCTCCTGCATCGAAAGATGCCTTACGAACTTGAGCAAAGCCGGGAGCGGTTGCCCCTAGCGTAATCATCACCGCGATAGGCGCGATAGTAAAAAATCGGTTCATGATCAAATCCTCCTCTGTGCTTCTTCTTCACCCGCGTTACCCACATTGGTTCAATACAAGGTTTAGAGAGAAAAGATTGGGTACACTCTATAAGGACGGAACAGAGCGAGCAGAGGTTCCCCGATGCCCCTAAAATCCTCGTTCGGCTACAAACGATGTTGTTAAACCCAAAAGGTGGAGAAGACCTGCGATCATGCCCAAACTTTACGGAAAAGATTTTACAAAAAAAGAATTGCTACGCTACGTCGGAGACATCGAGCAGATCGCCCGTGCGAAATCTTATCGCCTCACCGAAGGCTTTGAGGACGGTCTCACAGGTGTTGACGTGATGACAGGCTCCGGCTTATCCTTTTCAGTGTTGCCGGGTCGCGGCATGGATATTTCCGCCGCTCATTACAAGGGGGTCTCCCTTAACTGGCGTTCCGCTACCTCGGATGTTCATTCCGCCTACTTCGATCACGAGGGCGAAGGCGGGCGCGGCTGGCTTCGCAGTTTTTCCGGTGGACTTGTCGCCACCTGTGGCCTTTCCTCCGTCGGTGCAAACGGCGTTGACGGCGGCACAGCCCTCGGACTTCACGGGCGCATCGGCAACACACCCGCAACAAACGTGTACCATCGCGGCTTTTGGGAGGGAGACGATTATGTTCTTGAAGTCGGCGGCACTTTGCGGGAAACGACCGTCTTTGGAGAGAACCTGCAATTAACCCGCGTGATCAAGACGAAACTCGGCTCCTCTTCGCTTACCCTCGAAGATACGATTGAAAATCTCGGTCATCACCCTACCGAAATGATGTTGCTTTATCATATCAATATCGGATTCCCCATTGTCAACGATCATTCACGCCTGATTGCTCCCTCTCGCACGGTCGTTCCGCGTGACGAGGACGCCCGCCAAAAACAAACGCATTATGCGGAAATGCAACCTCCTGAGATCGGCTATCGTGAAACTTGCTACTTCCACGATCTTATCCCTGATACTGAGGGCTTTGTGACTACAGCCGTCACCAATCCCAACATGGACCCGGATAAGAGTACCGAAATGGATAAGGCAAGTATGGGCGTTTACGTGAAGTGGCGATACGATCAACTTCCCCGCTTCACAGAGTGGAAAATGATGAGTGCGGGGGCTTATGTTGTGGGAATCGAACCCGCCAATTGCTCCGTGCTGGGGCGTGCAAGAGAAAGAGAAGCAGGAACACTTCAACTTCTGGAGCCGGGTGAGAGCAAAATAGTAACGCTTGAAATCGGTGTGATCGAAGGAGAGGAAATAGATTATCTTCAGAAGAGGTGCAGAGAACTTGTCGGATAATTTCATTGAGGCTGAAACTTCTTCATCGGAACACGAACCCGATCTAAAAACAAAACGCTCTCTGTGGGGGAAAGTAGCGATTGTTGCGCTGGTACTGTTCCTCAGCAATCTGCCCTACCTCTACGCCTTTCTGAAAAGGGAAGACCGGATTTATCTTGGAATCGGCTTTAACTTCGATGATGTTTGTGTTTATCTTTCATGGATAAGACAGGCGGCAGGTGCAACCCCCCTCCACGTCTTCAACGTTTTCACGACGCAACCGCAAAACGGAATGATCGCCAACCCACTTTTCCTTTTGTTGGGTCTGATTTCCAGAGTGACAACTCTCTCTCCAATTTTGGTTTTTCATCTTTCGCGCCTCGTTTTTGGGGGGCTGCTTTTCTGGCGTCTTGAGAAATTGTTGGGGACGCTGAGTATTCTCTCCCGCAATCACGTTCTCATTTTCGCACTGGTTGCGTTTTCATCGGGACTGGGTTGGCTACCGGGCTTGTGGGAACGGGATGGTATCGCCTCGCCGATAGATCGCTGGCAACCCGAAGCGATTACTTTTCTCTCCCTGCTTTTGAATCCGCTTTTCCTCGCCTCACTCTGTTTGCAAATTTCGATCTTTGACTTTCTGTTGCGGGCGGAGCGTGAAAAGACACGCCTGAGAATTCGTCTCTCCTTCACAGCGGGGTTTCTTGCCGCCCTCCTCACGCTCATCCACACTTACGATCTGATTTCCGTCAGTCTTGCCTGGTCGCTTTACGGGATCGCACGGCTGGTCTCGAAAGGCGAACGCGAAAGCAAAATTCGATTGGTTAGTAGTACCCTGATCGCTTCTCTCTTACCTCTGCCTGCGCTCTTCTGGATGATTGCGGCATTGCGCTCTGACGCTCTTTTTTCCGCCCGTGCCGCCGTCGAAACCCCTTCCCCCTCCCCCCTCTGGATAGCACTCGGCTACGGCTTGGTCTCGCTTCTGGCTTTTTACGCACTTCTGGCAAAGAGAGTATCGAACATCGAAAACGATCTAAGTAAACAGGAAACTTCATCTCAACACTTATTTCTCTCCCTATGGTCACTTGGTCAATTCATCGCTCTTTACCTGCCCGTTCCCTTTCAGCGAAAAATGATTCAGGGACTACACCTTCCTCTCGCCATTCTCGCAGGGGTCGCAATTCCCCTTTTCTGGGAGCGCGTAATGAAAAAAGGTGGGAGAACAAAAATTTCCTTTCCGTTCTTTGCCACGTTCGCAGTTGCAATCCTGAGTCTCTCGAACCTCCGCTTTTTGTTGCGTGAGATGTCGAACTCCGACAACAACCTCGTGCAAACCGGGCAACACCGTGCCTACATCACGGAACCCGAATGGAAAACCATTGAATGGCTCCGCGCCAACACGAAACCCGGTGAAAGCCTACAAGCACTTCCCTGGTTAGCCCTTATCTCCGCCCCTAACTCGGATCGGCGTTTTATCGGCGTTCAGGACATGACGCTTCCGCTACTCATCCCGGCACTTACAGGGCTTCCCGCCTACTGTGCCCACTTCGGCGAAACCCCGAATTTCGGAGCAAAATTGTCCAATCTCTCTTCATTCACCTCCGGCAAAATGCCGCTCGAAAAACGCCTTGCCTTCAAGAAAGAGATGAACACGACCTATCTTCTCTTCACCCAAACCCCGGCTATTGTTTCGGGGAGTTCCGAGATCGCCGCCACCGCAGAACGAGTCTTCCGCGAAACAACAGCGACTGACCGATTGGAACCCTCTCCCATTCAAACAATTTTAACACATAATGTCCGATAACAATTAACCCTTTTTGCAAATTATCTAATCAAAAAAGCACGTCCTGAAGTTTTCAGGGCGGGCTTTTTTGGTCTTATGGTTCTACCTACTTTGCGCTCACGACTTTCCCCTCACCGCCTGCGCCTCCATTGACGTAATCCGTCAACGCTTTTGCCGCTTCCGCATCACGAATATTGGAGATTTCCCACTCGTTCACGTCCAGAACTTGTTTCACCTTCCCCGCTGTCAGCACCTGCCCCTTCAATACGAAAACGAGATTCTCGTCGAGGTGATTGCGTGACCACTGATAAAATCGTGATCTTCCCTCTTTGTTCAGAAACAACTTCAATCGGAACATTTTCCCGACCAGCACGGAGCCGGGTTGCTCCTCCAGTTCCGCCTTTTCAAACTGTTTACCCGTGAGAACAATCGGGCAGGATTTCGCCAGCGTGTCGCCCGGAATCGTGCGCCCATGCTCGACTTCACGCCCACTTGCGCTTCCCCCCACCATCTTATCAATGTCGGACGCGGGCTTGTCTGCTTTCGCCGTTTTGTACTTGTCGATCAAAGCACCGAGTGTCGTCCTCTCAGCGGGTATCTTGCCGTCATCATGCGTCACCTGCACGGGCGTAGAGGGTGAGAGCAAAGAGGCGGCTTTCGGGTCTTCCATCCACCGGGCAATCCCATAGCGAAGAAAAGGCTCCATCATCGCGTAGCCCGCCTGATTGTCCACCTGCAAAACACCCTCGATCAAATCGCCCGTTTCCTGCGAGGAAAGCGAAGCGTTTTCCCCTGAAAAAATGGTCTTCCAACCGTAATCCGTCAGTTCCACTCGTGTTGTTTTGTTCGCCTGAACAATCCGAAAGAAGTTGCGATCCAGACTCGCCCTGCCGTCCAGTGTGCCAACCACCGTCAACCCACTCACTTCCGGGGGCAATGGATTCCAGTGCTGACTGAGCAAAATTCGATCCTGAACCCTGCCGACTGCAAACCAGGCGACCATCAAAGTGACAAAACCGATCAAAACCCGACGAGTTCCGCGTTCGCGTGTCATGTGAACACGTTGCTTTGCGGAAGCCTGAGCGAGTTCTTCACCCGACTGTGCAAAAAGATTCATTTCGACCACGATCCTGTTCCGAAACCGTTTCCGGTTTCACAATAAGAGAAAAGAGCAAGCGGACAACAGCAAAAGATAAGCCATGAAAAGCAAAACTGAATTCCGCTAAAATTATTTTACGGTAGAAACCCTCTCTACTGTTACCTTCTAAGCAAAAAAAACGCCCCGACATAATAAGTCAGGGCGTTTTTACGAAAACTACCTTGTTAAATCACATACCCATTGTGTGATACCCGGCATCCACATACAGGGTTTCTCCTGTAATCCCTCGCGCAAGGTTGGAGAGCAGGAAAAGTACTGCGTCCCCCACTTCATCCGGTGTCACGGCACGGCGTAGCGGCGAACGTTCGGCAACGTGCTTCACCATGCCATCAAACCCGGAAATTCCGCTTGCCGACAGCGTTTTGATCGGACCCGCAGAGACGGCGTTCACCCGAATATTTTCCCCGCCGAGATCGGTAGCGAGATAACGAACACTGGCTTCCAAAGCGGCTTTCGCTACGCCCATTACGTTGTAATTAGGGACGACGCGCTCCGCACCGAGATAAGTGAGCGTGACAAGACTTCCCCCACCCGCCTTGTTCATCAGAGGACGCGCAGCACGCGCCAGCGATACCATCGTGTAAACACTGTTTTCATGCGCCACTGAAAAGCCTTCGCGAGATGTGTTGACGTACTCGCCACTCAAGTCATCCCGATTCGCAAACGCAATCGCATGAACCAGCCCATCAAGTTCCCCATCGAATGCCGCCCCAATCGTCTCCATAAGGGCGACTGCCTGTGCCTCGTCCGTTGCGTTGCAGTGGGCAATCGGGGCGTCTTCCATGCCGGAGTCGGTGAGCAACTTACGCAGTCCTGCTTCTTCACGCTCTCCAAAAACGGAAAACGCCACTCGCGCCCCTTCGCGATGTAGGGCTTCTGCGGTATGCCACGCGATGCTCCACTTATTCCTGACGCCTGTGACCAACACACGCTTTCCCAGCATTAACTCGCCCAAAATAAAATTCCTTTCTTTAACGTCCGATAACAAATTAGTCCGTTATCGCTCTGTCCTTCGGGTAACATGATTGTTGTGAAAAAGATACCCCCAAAAGATCGTAATCCGCTAGCCCAACTTTATTTCGCCTTCCCTATGCTGGTGTGGATGGGAATAATTTTCCTATTTTCAACTCGTGTCGGTAGCGTGGATCAGACTTATTATCTTGCAAAAAAGGCACTTTCCCTGTTCGATCCCGGAGAAGCCCTGAGCGCAAGCCCTGCCGCACTCGCCAAAGTTAATTTTCTCGTGCGTAAAATGGCGCACGTTACCGAGTATTTTTTGCTGACCCTCTTTTGCGTAAGAGCCTTGAAGCGGAGATCGAAAAACCTTCTCATTTTGCTTTTGTTATCCGCAGTCATCGCAGTCATTTACGCCGTCAGCGATGAATTTCATCAAAGTTTCGTGGCAGGAAGAACGTCCTCGCTTCACGACGTAGTCATTGACAGTTATGGCGTATTACTCGCTTTTCTGCTTACGGTTTGGCTACAGGCGGTTCACTCTCTCGACAGACGCATCACCAGGAAAACTCCACAAAAGGAAATACATTGACCACCGAAAGAACAAACGTGCTTTTTCTCGGACACTCGACGGTCTTGATCGAGTCACCGAACGGAATACGCATCCTGATTGATCCCTTTCTGGAACAAAATCCGCAAACTCCCCCCTCTTACAGGGCGGCGGCTTCTCTCGGCAAAATAAATTTCCTGTTGATTTCGCATCTTCATGCCGATCATGTCAATGACGCCCCCTCAGTAGTCAGAGCAAATCCTGACGTGATGGTGATCTGTGTTCCCGAAGTTCAGACCTGGCTGAGCGGCAAAGTCCAAGCCAATTTCGCTCCAATGAACAAGGGCGGCACACAAATTCTGGACGGCATTCATTTCACGATGACTCATGCCGATCACACTGCCGGACTGGAAGAAGACGGGAAACGAATTTACGGGGGTGAACCCGTTGGCTTTGTCCTGAAGATGGAAACGGGCTTTACGATCTATTACGCAGGGGACACCGCCCTTTTCGGGGATATGTCGCTTATCAAACGTTTGTACAAACCCGAACTGGCATTGCTCCCCATTGGAGATTGCTACACGATGGGTCCGAAGGAAGCGAGTATCGCCACCGAAATGCTCGGCGTCCGAAACATCATTCCTCTTCATTACGGAACTTATCCGGCTCTGACCGGAACCCCGCAGGAATTCGCCCTTGCGGTACGGGAAGCACTGACGGAAACCTCCGAAGCCGTCAACATTTACGTCTTGAAGCCCGGTGAATCTAAAAAGTTTCGTTCTGAAAATCTCTCTTGATAGTAATACTAGATGAGACTGATTGCCGCTCCTTGACAATCGAGTAAAGCAGAGGTAAAATTTCACTGCGGTACAAATTTTTCACTCAGGTGCAACCTTGTCTCAACGTCTCGCACGTTCTTTCACTCAAACCGAAGAGGATTACCTCAAAGCCATTTTTCTGACCCAGGAAAGACGGCAAACGGTTTCCACGACGCTTTTATCCAAGCAAATGGGTATGACCCCTGCCGCCGTCACAAAGACCTTGAAAAATCTCGCGGAGCGCAACCTGATTTCCTATGTCCCCTACTACGGGGCGCACCTCACCGCTACAGGAGAAAAAGTAGCGCTGGAAGTCATACGGCATCATCGGCTGATCGAACTTTATTTGCATGAAGCACTAGGGTACAGTTGGGATCAGGTGGATGCGGAAGCGGAGCGGCTCGAACATCATATTTCGGAGGAGTTTGAGGAGAAAATCGAGATTGCGTTGCAATTTCCGCTTCACGATCCTCATGGACACCCAATTCCGACAAAAGACGGAACGATGCCGCCCTACCCTGGCTTTCCCCTGGAGGAAGCCCGTATCGGCGAAGCGGTGACGGTTTCCCGCGTGGACGACGAAAACCCCGCGACGTTACGTTCTCTTTCACTTTTCGGAATCAAACTCGAAACAAAATTACAGGTGAAAGGTCAAAATGAGAAGACGGGTGCTATTACGCTCAGTGTGAATGCGGATAAATCTCACGAAATAGAACTCGATATGGGGACGGTCAAAGCCATTTTCGTTGAACGTGATTCACCGCACCAATCGTAAGCAATGTCGCGGGTTTCTTCATTATACTCTTCCGTAATTTTTACATTTTTTCTGGAAGAGCTTTTTGCAAGACAACGATTTTCGGTCACAATCTTAACTTTCGGTTACACAAAAGCGGTCAAACCAATCTTTATGACAAAATCTATCGCAGAAGAGCAGGATTCCATTCATTTATGGTGTACATTATAATGTATTATTAACAGGTGCGGATATTTTGTTTCGGCCCTCCTTTTAAGTGAAGAGATTGAAGGCTTTAGGGTCACTTCCTCGCACTCAAACCGTTTTTACTCATCCCTCTTCCCATGTTGGACAAGATGTCCTCGCGCAACCCTTCTGAAAGGAGGCAGTACTAAAACCGATTGCTTTTGCAGGATTCACTGAAAGTCCTGCCGATGCAATCCTCTTTCGCTCTCTTTCCGTTAATGTCGTCAACAATGGATCGGTTTAAGATGAGTGGTTTTGTCAATCCGCTGTAGATCAAATTCTGCGGCTACTCGGTCTGTGGCATTATAGCAGTACTGAATTTCCTGTTGTTTTGTGGGAAATGTTCTCATCCCTTTTCTACCTTTCATTTTTCTACTCAGGGACTTTCTCGCTTCGGGTGTGGCTCTACCGCCGCTACCTGTAGAATAATTCGATCTAAACGGGGAATAACGAATACCCGGCTATAACGTGCGCTCGACAATGGAGAACTCCATGAGTGATGGCAACAAACGGGCTTTTACGCTGATTGAACTGCTCATTGTCCTCTCTTTGATTGCAATTCTTGCTGCTCTGCTTTTCCCTGTCCTTTCTTCCGCAAGACTGAAAGCATCGGAAACACAATGCCTCTCCAACATGAGGCAAATTTCCCTCGGCGTTCAACTTTACTCCGAGGATTACGAAGAAACCTATCCGCTCGCCATGGAGATCATTGCCGGAACTCCCAGCAACGTCAACTATTGGGCGGTTAAAAACTATCAGACGGTTCTGGAACCTTATATCCGAACCGGACGAGGGGTACTGAATCATCAGGGTGTCTGGTTTGATCCTGCTGATCCCGATAAAAGTTCTCCCTCCATGTGGGGTTCTTTTCTGGT
>JACMPS010000267.1 GCA_014377395.1 Chthonomonadaceae bacterium | reverse complement strand
TCCCGAAAACTTGCCGCGCTTGCCGCCTACGCCGATCACCTCTCGCAACTCACTTCCGAGTACACGGGAGCCGCCGAACAAAAAATCGCCGACCTGCAAACACAAATCGAGCAAATCCGTCTTCAAGTGGGAGCCGCACAGGAACGACAATTACGTGAGAACACGGCTTGCGCTACCGAGTCTCACCGACTGGACGACGTGCTGGAGTTTTTCAGTCTCGACGTTCCCCCCTCCAAACACGCCGGATAACTTAATTTATAGTTTCGTCCGCAGGACTACCGGCGTAGCCGCTTGCGGCGAATTTATTCCGCCGTCTCCGTTTTTCGTTTTAGCCGAGTTCAGTTTCGCTCCGCCGGGTATATTTCGCCTCAGCGTCTTCTCTGTTTTGCGTATTCCTGGAGCAAACCATGCAGACGTTGACGGGCGCGAAACAACCGCGAACGCACCGTTCCAATGGGGATTTCCAATGCAATTGCGGCTTCGTCGTAGCTTACTTCCTCAATGTCAATCATCACAAGGCACACGCGCAAATCAGGAGACAGCGTAGCGAGTGCCTTTTCAAGCGGCTCATCCATAACATTTGCAACAAGAGCCGCTTCGGGTTGATCGGCGGGCGGAGCCTGAAGTGCCTCAAGACCGGAACTACCTTCTGACACCACATTGTCAAAATCAACATCGGCTTCCCACTTTTTTTTACGATTGTATTCCGTGATGAAAAGGTTCGTCATAATGCGTAAAAGCCATGCGCGAGCATTCGTTCCCTCCTCAAATTTATTCTCCAGAAAGGCTCCATAGCCTTTCAGCAACGTGTCTTGCACGAGGTCTTGCGCCTGATCTTCCCGGTTATTGTAGAGCCGCCGTGCTGCCCTCAACAAGACCGCCTGTTGCGCCTCAATGATCTTCTCGAAACCCGAACGCTTCTGCTTAGCACGAGTGGAGGTGTTGGGTGAAGAGTCAGCCATTGGAGCTCTCTTCTCCTGATTCAAGGGCATCCATTGCCTTTTTCAAGGCGGAGTAACGAGCCACAGGCAAAAGGTTTCGCTCGGCGTCACGGGGAAGTTGACGCAATGTGATCACCCGTGTCCGCAAAGCAATCAGCCGCCGCAGTGCCGGACTGCACTTGCCACAGTGCCATGCGTGAAAGCGGGTGAAATGCTTGATAACGCCGTGCAGGGTTCCGTCCGCGAGTGAATTGATCTGGTTTGTCATGTGTTCGCAGGGTTCGATGGGTCCCTCATCCAGTGCCTCGATCTCCTGATTGGGTGCTTGCGTCTCTCCATTTTTCCTCATCATTTTGTCCTCTCTGAAATTGCCTTACGCCCCTTTCAACTCGTCTGCCCTCCCGGAAGTTCCATGGAAAGGGAAAGTAAGTCAAGTGTTAAGTATTGAGTGTTGAGAAGTAGGTTGAAGAGGCAAGGGCAATTGCATTGGCTCCCCTCCCCCGGCTTTTTCGGGGGAGGGGCTGGGGGTGGGGGCGAGTTCAGCACTTTCCCTCTCCCCGCATTTCCTAATCCCTACTCTCTAATCCCTAACCCCTACTTTCTTTTTCCTCCTCATGGAACTTTCCGGGGTGGCTCATGGGTTGCAAGGGCAGACCACACAAAAGCACAATGAAGTGCAGTGGCAAAGCAAAACAAAACGGAAAGAAGAGAAAGACTATGAAAACGGAAATGAAACAAAACACAATCTCACGAATGACGAAAGTCGCTCTGGTAGCAGTAATCGGAAGTGCGATAGGCGTAACTGCCTCCCGCCCTGTGATTGCTCTTAAAAGCAACTTTCGAGAAGACACAAACCCGATTGCCGAGTCCCGCCCTGCTCCCGAACTGCTCGGCAAACAATGGCTGAACACAGCAAAGAACAACCCGCCGAAACTCGCGTCTCGAAAGGGAAAAGTCACCCTCGTTCATTTCTGGACGCTCGGCTGTATCAATTGCAAGCACAATCTGCCCGCTTACAATCACCTTCAGAAAAAGTTTGCGGGGAGGGGCGTCGAAGTGATTGGTGTTCACACCCCGGAGACACCCGGCGAGTCGAAATTCGCAAATGTACGCTCCAGTATCAAGAAATGGGGCATCACGTACCCCGTTCTGGTGGACAACGACAACACGAACTGGAATCGGTGGCATCAGCAGTTCTGGCCCACCGCCTATTTGATTGACCGCACCGGAAAAATTCGTTATCGCTGGGAGGGTGAACTCAATTTCGGCGGACAGCAGGGGGAGCGCACCCTCGGCGAGAAGATTCAGGCTTTGCTCGACGAAAAGTAAAACTCATAAGCCTGTCCGCTTGCACCGGATGACGAAACGCAAGCCGAGAGGACAAAACAAATCGTTTTCAGGGGGCTTCACTGACGTTCCGTCGTATTTTGGGGGGAGAGATTGACAAAGCGACAGCGACGCGCTAAGATGCAAAAACAATCTCTCAATAGATCACTATGGACATGACCGATCTGCAAATTTTGCAATTGCTTTACCACGATGGACGGGCAACACAGGAAAGCATCGCCCGCGAAGTTGTGCTGTCTCGCCCTGCGGTGCATGACCGATTGCGTCGCCTCGAGAGTCAGGGCATCATTCAGGGGTATCGCGTGGTGGACTGGGCTTTGTTGGGGTATCTAACGGCGTTTATCTGGATACGCACTTCCGGCGGAAAACTCCATGACATTGCCCATGAAATTATGCGGGTGCAATGTGCAGGAGCATTGGTGGAGGAGTGTCACCTTATCACGGGAGAGTGGTGCCTGCTACTGAAAGTCCGCACTGCTTCTACCGTTTCCCTGCAATCTCTCATTGACCGTTTGCGCGAAATGTCCCGTGTTCGTAACACCATGACGACACTGGTACTCTCTTCGGCGGGGGACAGGCAAAATTTGCAGGAAATGGATTCTGAGGGAGAAGCGAAAGCACGCGCCGCTTCTTTTCCCGATTTCTCGTTTTTGCTACGCCGTCCCTGATCTCTTTTGTCCTTTAAGGAATGAGATTCACGGAGGTTGCAAGGGAGTCCGGGGAATGAATGCACCGGTTACAAAAGTGTTCCAATTACGAACGGGCGTGGGGATGCCTACAAATGGGCGTAGGGGCGTGGACTGAAGAAAACGCAAGGGCGATAATGCTTCTCTCAACCTATATAGGGCTTAATGATACGGAGAATTTATCTTGAAACAAATCTCAAAAAAACACCCGCTTGCGATTCGTTGGTTTCACTGGATCAATTTTCCTGTGCTGTTTACCATGATCTGGAGCGGAATGTTGATCTATTGGGCGAACGATGTCTACCACGTCGGCTTCGGAGATAAAACGGCACTGAAATTATTTCCGGATTGGTTTTATGCCCCGAAAAGACTGATGGACACTCCGCTTGAATATCACCTCGATAGTCGGCTTTCCGAGGGAATGGCATGGCACTTTCTGACGATGTGGTTTTTCTTTTTCAATGGACTGATGTATGTTCTCTACACGGCAATCTCAGGGGAATGGCGTTACCTGCTTCCAAACCGTCACTCCGCAAAAGAAGCCTTTCAAGTTGTGTTACATGATCTGCACATTCGCAAAGAGCCGCTTCCGCCCCGTAAATTCAATGGAGCGCAACAAATTGCTTACACGAGTGTGGTTATTATGGGAATCGGATCGTTATTGACCGGGCTTTCGATCTACAAGCCGACTCAGTTTGCATGGCTCACCACCTCTCTCGGTGGCTACGAGACGGCACGGTTTATTCATTTCTGGCTGACGATGGGCTATCTTGGATTTTTCCTGATCCATGTCACTCAGGTGATAAAGGCGGGGTGGAACAATTTCCGGGCAATGGTGACGGGCTATGAAGTGATTGATGTTCCCGCATCTGCTTCCACGTCGAAGGCTTCTCCCGCTGAGGAATTGAGACCATGACCTTGTTGAGCGATAAGACAAGCCTGAGCAAGAACTTCGACCAGAAAGTGGACGCCTCGATTTTCTGCCCGATGTGCAGCAAGGAAAACGCACACGACGCCATTTTCTGCACGAACTGCAACAAAGCACTCGGTGATTTTCGCTATGTGCAGGAGGAGTTTGCGGCTTCGAGGCACTGGCACATTCGCCTTGCTGACCGGGTGACGGGATTGATCAGCAAACCTCATTTTCTGGTGGCGCATCTGCTCTGGTTCGGGCTGTGGCTTGGGGTAAACACGGGCGTCTTCACTCTGGTGAGGCAATTCGACCAGTACCCCTTCAATCTGTTGAGTGTGGCGATTGCAGTGGAAGCCATTTTCATCACAGGGTTTATTTTGATGAGCCAGAACCGACAAAGCGAATACGCGAACAAACGCGCCGAACTGGATTACGAGGTTTCCGTTTTGACTTACCGACGGTTGGATGAGATCGAGGCGCAGTTGCAAACTCTGGTAGTGCAACTCGCTCGAATGTCGGAGAAGGAAGAGGAATTGCATGGAACCGACTAAACAAATGAAATCAGAGCAACAAAAAATAAGTGAACTTCGCACCAATGAACTCTCAGAGCCGCTCTCTGAGGAAGAGGCGAAACGCCAGATTCAACACCTTTCGCGGCGGAGTTTTCTGCGCGGCGGACTTGTGATCGGGGCGGGTTTCCTCGGCTGGAAGTGGCTGAACCGACAGTACACGGATGACGGCACGAATTGGGTCTTTCGCCGTGCCCTCCAGGTCAATGAAGGGATTGTGCAGGGAACTTTCTACAGCGCGAATCATCTCTCTCCCACGTTTCCACGCGCTCAGGCAAAAGACCCCCGCGAGAATGGGGATTTCGGACTGGAAGAGGAACTGGACGCGGACGCATGGCGATTGCACCTCTATGGGTTGGCGGAGGGAGGAGAAACCACTGAGGAGGGCATGGCGATGATGCCGCCCCCGGATGCTTCCCTCACGCTTGAGGACATCAAAAAACTTCCGGCTGTCGAGATGACGACGCAACTGTGTTGCATTGAGGGCTGGGTGGAAGTCGTCAACTGGAAGGGAGCGAAACTTTCTGACTTTATCGAGAAGTATCCTCCTGTCAAGGATGAGAACAAGCTGATTCCCGCTTATGTCGGGATAGAAACGCCGGACGGTGCCTACTATGTGGGTCTGGATAGGGAGAGTGCGTTGCACCCGCAAACCCTGCTCTGCTACGAAATGAACGGAAAGCCGTTGACCCCGGAACATGGCGCACCCCTTCGCCTTGTTATTCCCGTGAAGTACGGCATCAAGAACATCAAGCGCATCGGCGTGATACGATTTACCTCGGAGCGTCCCAAAGATTACTGGGCGCAACAAGGTTATGATTGGTATGCAGGACTCTGACATCGCTTTGTAGAACTGCAACCGCAACCGCAAAACAAACGCTGTTCTCGTGCGAATTTATAGATCACTACTGAAGGAGAATTGAAAACCATGAGATTGAAAATGACCGCTCTGCTCGCTCTTGCCGCTCTCTTTGTCGGCTCGTCCGTTGTCCCGTCACTCGCACAGGACAAAATGGACAAGATGGATAAGATGGGCAAAATGCAAAAAGGCAAGATGACCAAAGGCAAAATGTCCAAAGGCAAAATGATGAAGGGCAAGATGTCCAAAGGCAAGATGTCGAAGGGCAAGATGATGAAGAAAAAAATGTCCGGTGACAAAATGGATAAGATGAAAGGCAAAATGTAGTCGCGTACCGAAAGCAGACCACATCCGCCCCCGAAAAGTCTCACTTTTCGGGGTTATTTGCGTAGAAAGGAAAAACAAAAACATACTACGCAAATGAAAGAACTCCCCACGCATGAAGATCGGTTATCCCTGCAAAAATATACAACTCGCAACCACGCACTCGAAAACGTTTCGGCTGGCTTCCTACTCGGAGGAGCGGCTCTGTGAAGCCGTTCTCTGGAACCTGGAGGGACTGGGCAACATCCTTGAATTTAATGCGGAGGCGGGCTTTCTGGTGTTTCGGCTTTCCTCCGACATTGTGCCGTTTGCCTCTCACGACGTTTGTACGATGGACTGGAGAGAGCGATTT
>JACMPS010000266.1 GCA_014377395.1 Chthonomonadaceae bacterium | reverse complement strand
TCGGCTCGTATTTAAGGGAGGTTCGCAGTTCTGTCTCTGCCTCTACTTGTCGTACAGGGCTAGGAGAAGACAGTTGCAACGCCATCGCCAGAAGATAATGCGCCTGTGCATCGGTAGGAGCATCGGCAAGCCGCTTGCGTAGAATTTCCTCACTCTCATCATAGAGAAATTTAGCTCGCAACGCATTGGAGTAATCTCGGTAAAAGTCAGTACGTTGTGGTGCAAGGCTGACGGCTTTTCGGTAAGTCTCCATAGATTTCCCGTAGTCCATTCCCTGGTTGTAAAGGGCTTTCGCTAGCCCGATCCATCCTTCGACGTTCTCCGGTTCGGCTTTGACGACGCGCTCGAAAGCGTCTTGTGCCACATGAACGAGTTTTGCGGAAGTTGCAGATTCACCAAGACCGAGCAAGGCAGGCGTCCAGTTCGGCTTTATCTTAAGGGCGGCAATGAAATTAAGGGCGGCTTTGGCGGGTGCGCCTCCTTTTAATCGTATCTTCCCCAGCAAAAGCAAACACTTCGGAGAAGCGGGGGCAATTTCGAGGGCGTGTTGTGCGCTCACTTCCGCCTCTGCAATCCGACGATTTACGAGAAGCGATTCGCCCCATAGCCTTACACTTTGTGCGTCGTTGGGACTGTCCTTTGCCCATTGTTCGCGGGCAATCTGTCCACTCTCTTCTCGACGAAACGAGTCGCGCCATATCAAGATTGGATCTAAAAAGTCGGATTGGAGATACCTCTGACGTAGAGAGGCAACCCCGCCGGGACAGATTGTTTCCGCCAGTCTTGAGGGGGGGACTTCCGGGGAGAGAGATCGGCATCGGTCGAGTGCTGATTGTGCCGCATCATGCGTGGAGGGATTTTGCAAGGCTCGCTTTAAGATCGCTCCGGCTTTCGCTCGGTCGTCGGAGGCGGCTGAAGTTGCCGCCCATGTCAGCCAGAGTTGGGGATCGTCTTCGCCGGTTGCCTTTTCCAGCATTTCGCTTGCCTTCCCGTAGTCTCCCGCCTCCGTTTCACGAATCGCGGTCACGACGAGAAGAGAAAGATCGAGCGAACCGGAAGCAACTTTTGATTCCAATACCGGAAGCACAGTATCACGTAGGGTCACGCCTTTCCAGTGATGACGAAGCGGAATCGAGGTGATCGCCCCAAACCCCACCATGAAAAGACTCACTTTAAGAAAACGGGACGAAAACCCGCGCCTTTTTACAGGGCGCGGGTCGGTTGCGGTTTGCTCATGAGGGAAAACTGATTCAGCCAAAGGAGGATTCGCCATATGATTTTGCTCAAACTTCTAAAAATCGGGGACTGCAAACGCCACTCTTCTCGATAGACAGGGAGGAGAGTTCGCCTTAAGCTAAGAGGTCTACCAAAATCACTTACTTGGTCTGTGCAGGAGCTTGATCACCTTTTTTAGTCAGACCGGGTGCCTGACTCGTATACTGTTTTTTTCGGGCTTCGCTCGCCGATGTGTCTGTGGAGGGAGTTACATCATCTTTTTTGCCGCACCCCGCCGTTAGAACGCAGAGAAGAGCACAGGCCCCGATGAGTAGTCGAAATGTTTGCTTCATGGTTTTAGAGATCACCTTCAGAAATTGTGTTTGATGGATCATCAATCGTTTGTCAATCGGGAAAAATCGAGGAGGTAAGGCACCTCCTCGATTTCAAGAGGGGAAGAACACACTTACGGGGAGACAACAACGGTGGGTTTCGCCAACTTGAACAGGTAGAAGTCATTGTTACGAACCTGTCCCCAGCGCATGATTTTTGCATGACCATCTGCGAAGACATAGTTATTGGCATCCATGTGTCCCTTATTCGGTGTGTTATTCTTGAAGTCACCGGTACAGGAAGGAGGACCTGCATCAGCGGGTGTTGGAGCGGAACCATTGGCGTTTCGCTTGCGTCCCGCTAGTTTCCAGGTGTCGCACTGGGTGAAGAAGGAACCCCAGGGCGTTCCGACGGTAAAGGTATTACTCTTTCCATCGCCACCAAGTCCCCATGCCTCGACAATTGCAATCGTTTCTGCAGGTGCATCGAAAGCTGCAAGTGCTTTGCCCTGTCCCCAGGTGGACATTCCGGTGTTATCATCATTTTGTTGCCCTGCATTCTGGGATTGCACGGTTCTGATTTGACGGACATAACCGTAGGAGCGGCGCATCTTGCCACTTGCCGAATTGTCCCAAAGTTCATTGTTGCCAACAAGGTTGATTGGTGATGAATCACTGGCGCAAGCAAAGATGTTCCAGTTTTTCATATAGGGATAAATTTGTGCCTCGTAGGGAATAGGCAGATCGTTATTAGCTGCCGTGTTGGGAGACTGTGCTACTGCAAGTGCATTTCCCGCACCGTCCACCTTGCTTCTGCTACCAAAAGCGGAAGGCATGGACTCGTCGTAGTCCTGAGAGTACATTTGCAGACCGAGACCGACCTGTTTAACGTTGGAAAGACAGGAAGTCTTTCGGGCTTCTTCTCGTGCCTGTGCAAAGACGGGGAAGAGAATTGCCGCCAAGATAGCGATAATTGCGATAACGACAAGCAGCTCGATGAGGGTAAACCCTGATCTTCGGTTCTTCATGTTCCTTTTCTCCTGTGTTCTTTGAAAGGAATCGTGACCCTGAATGGATATAAATGAGTTCATGGGTCGGTTGGACATCCCGAAAGGATGCGCTGATATAGTGTTCCTCGATTGCAATTGCGGAACAGTTAATCATAACAGATCACGACGCATCTGTCAACACATTAGTGCGGATATTAACAAAAAAACTCAATCTATTTATGTCAATTCTAGCCATCTGTAGCACAATTCGACGACATTTGAACAGTAATGCTCTCTGCCTCTTCCCCTGCCCGAACGAGCAGGCTCCTTCTCGCCATTTGACTGATGTTTACTCGCTTTTCTTCGAGTATCCTAACCCTATAAGAGTCTTCTCAACCTGCAAGACAGGTTATCGGCAGTCTACAAAAAATTGTCATTTACAACATCGCAATGAACCTACACTGCAAGAAAGCGGAAAAATAATGGAAAATTTATTGATGAATTTTTCGGACGGGCTGGCGGAGGTCATCGGTCATGTCGCTCGATCCGTAGTACGTGTCGAGGATAGGTCGCGCCTCACCGCTACCGGAATGATTTGGAACCCGGACGGAGTGATTGTGACTACCTCGCACGGCGTCGAACGCGATGAAGATCTTGCCATTGAAATTGAAAACGGCACGACTTACCCGGCAACCCTGATCGGACGTGATCCCGATACCGACATTGCGGTGCTGAAAATCGAAGCGACAGGCTTACCTGCAATCACCCGCGCCGACGCTGAGAAGGTCAAAGTGGGACAGCTCGCCCTTGCTCTGGGTCGTCCCGGCACCTCCGGGTTGCAAGCCACAATTGGCATTGTCAGCGCACGAATCGACTCTCAAAATGGAGGACGTGAGGAGTATCTACTCTACACCGATG
Source organism: Chthonomonadaceae bacterium (assembly GCA_014377395.1). Classification (GTDB taxonomy): domain Bacteria; phylum Armatimonadota; class Chthonomonadetes; order Chthonomonadales; family Chthonomonadaceae; genus JACMPS01. The sequence continues at coordinate 6,109 of JACMPS010000266.1, read as the reverse complement.
CGGTTCTTTATCCGGGATTTTCAGGCGGTCCCCTCCTCAACATGAGTGGCGAAGTCGTCGGAATGAATAATTTGATCTACGGGCGAGGCAAAGGCGTCGCAATCGGCGCACCCATTCTCTCTCATGTTGTCGGAGCCTTACTTCAACATGGCACGGTCAGTCGGGGATACCTCGGCGTCCGCACTCAGTTGGTGGAACTCCCCTCCGCCCTTGTCGCATCGCTCTCCCTGCCCACAAATGTGGCACTTCTTCTTGTTGGAATTGAAGCAAATGGACCCGCCGACAAAAGTGGTCTGCTCCCCGGCGATGCCGTCACGGGAATCAACGGTCAGGCGGTTTCCGACGTAGAGACATTGAGAAACCTGCTTCGTAACCTGTTGGCGGGTCAGGTGGCACAGATCGATCTCTTGCGCGGTGGCACGAAACTCACGGTGAGTGTCACCCTCGGTAGCGGGGGGTAATAGAGAAGAAGGAGTCGCCTCCCCTTATGCAAGGGGAGGGCTGGGGTGGGGTTTGTCAACAGTGATAGATTTCAACGGTGTTTAACCGCCGCTAAGCACCTGCGGTGGAGGCGTCCTGCCGGACGCGATGCAGGGAGAGAAGACACTCCTCAACCCCTTCTTTTTTGCCTTTTAATCTGTGTCATTCTGTGTTAATCTGTGGATAAAAAACCTATGCCTCGTGTCTTGATTATTGCGACTTACGCTTCAATTCGTGCCGGTTTGCACGCTCTGCTGAACGACGCTCCCGACTTGGTGGTAGCGGGTGAAGTTACGGGAAGCGGCGATTATGTCGGAGCGCAGGAAGAGGTAAATGCGGAGGTGGTGCTGGCGGATGTGACCGAAACGGAAGCGGTACGGCTTTTGACGCTCATGGACGGGGAAAACGTCGCGCTGGTGCTGCTAGGGGAAAGTGAGAACGAGGCGCGTCTGCTGATTGGAAGCGATCTGCCGGGAATCGCTTACCTTAAAAAAGAAGCGGAACAAGAAGAAATTGTGGCGGCAGTCCGTTCCGCCGCCGCCGGACTAGTCACTCTCGACCGAAGTTTTCTAGCCTCTCTGCGCGAAACGATCTCCGGTAATCTTGGCGACGCTGAAAATCGCTTTGCACTACGCTACAAAGACCCCTTGCCCCCCGGCGAAACGCTGACTCAGCGTGAGGAGCAGGTGTTGCAACTCATGGCGCAGGGCTTGCCGAACAAGCAAATCGCCGCAAAACTGACAATCAGCCAGCACACCGTCAAATTCCACGTCGCCTCGATTTTAGCGAAACTCAACGCCGTTTCCCGAACGGAAGCCGTCACGATTGGAGCGCGGCGCGGCTTAATTTTGCTTTAGAGACTTTGCGGTCTCCTCATCCTCACGCCTTCCCTGTTGCGATTGCCCACAGCAGAAATCCGGCGGCACTTCCCATGAAAATTACGGTCAGCACACCCAGGACATTCGAGAAAACTCCGTTACAGCGGTCTCCCATGATTTTACGACGGTTGCAAATCAGTAAGAGAACGATGATCAGTGGCGGAGCCACAATGCCGTTGAGTGCCGCCGAGTAGAGCAACCCTTTGACGGGACTAATGCTGTGTAGAAAATTCAGTGCATAGCCAATCAAAATCACCGCTGCAATCGTCAGATAAAATCCTTTTGCGCGTCCAAAGCGACGGTAAAGACCATATCGCCACCCTGCGGTTTCCGCAACGGCATACGCCGCCGAACCTGCCAGCGTTGGGATCGCCAACATTCCCGTTCCTAAAATTCCCAGCATAAACAGCCAGTAAGCGGCGGGCCCCAGAGGAAGCAGAGCCTGTGCCGCGTCCTGTGCCGTCTCAATGTTGGTGATGCCTTTTGCATTGAGGGTTGCGGCGGTGCAGGTCACGATGAAAAATGTCACCAACTGTGAGGCGATCATTCCAATAACGGTATCATTGCGTAAGACGCGGATTTCTTCAGCACTCGTCTTTACGATGCGGTGTCCGGGTCTGTCCGCCGTCCCCCCTGCGATCTCATCTTCCACCTCTTCCCCGGCTTGCCAGAAAAAAAGATAGGGTGAAATCGTTGTTCCCAGAAATCCCACAACGGTCAGAATGAAGGCGGGGTTCCAACTCCAGGTCGGCGTGACGAGGTGGCGAACGATCTGTTTCCAATCGTTGTGAACGGAGGGCATCAGCGCAACAATCACGTAAGCCAGTAACGCAAGACAAAGCCATTTGAGGAGTTTCACGTAAATTCGATACGGAACTCTGATTTGCAGTGTAATGATAACTATCGTAATTAACGTGAGCCAGACCGTAAACGAGCCATGAAACAACATTTTCGCCGATGCCGCCATAATGTTGAGGTCGGCATAGATATTGATGACATTTGCCCCCAACAACAACAACACGACACCATAGAGTAGCCACCTGGGATAATTCTCCTTGATGACCGCCGCCAGTCCCTTACCCGTTACCACTCCGATGCGTCCGCACATTTCTTGCACGGCAATCATCAGGGGAACACAAACCGGAATCAGCCACAAAAGCAGATAGCCGAATTGCGCCCCGGTGACGGAGTAAGTGCCGATTCCGGAGGGGTCATCATCCGCCGCACCCGTGATGAGTCCGGGTCCGACACATTTGTACCAGGGCTTCCGAGTGTCACATTCAGGAGTTTGCAACCGGGCATTCGCGAGGTCTTCGAGATCTTCAGAGACCGTTGTGGTGATCGCCTCAGCCTTCACGGTGTTCTCTTCGATGTGGAGAGCCACAGGCTTTTTCATCGGATCGGGTAAAAGCACATTGACCTCATTTTCTACGTTTTCAAGGCAATTTTTTCAGGCTAAAGACAGGATAAAGAGGGGAGAGGATAACGAGCGTACAACAAACAAAACGAATTGAGAATTGGCAATCGTTCCCGAAAGACAAAGGTAAAACAACAAAAAGGTGTTGAAAGCGTTACGCCTTCAACACCTGAGAGGGCCCCCACTCCGATTCGAACGGAGGACCTGCTGTTTACAAAACAGCTGCTCTACCACTGAGCCATAGGGGCAATTTTGCTCACGCTTTGAGTCTGACAAACACGGATTTGCCGAACTCACTCTATTAGGATACAATCAGACCCCAAATTTGTCAAGAGGAAATTCATAAAGCGGAGAATTTCTTGCCCCTGCAAAGCGAACGTTTCGGAAACGATCCTTTTCTTACTCTCAGGGATCACTTGTCAGGTATAATGGACGAAGAGAGACGAAGGAAGGGGAAATGGCATCATGGATCCCGATGTCATTGGCAAGATTGCCGAGCGAAAGATTCAAGAGGCAATGGACGAGGGAGTGTTCGAAAACCTCCCCGGAAACGGCAAACCGATTGTGTTTGACGAAGACCCGCTGACGCCCGCGCATCTCCGCATGGCGAACCGGGTGCTGAAAAACGCAGGGGTGTTGCCAGAATGGATGCAGGTGCAACGCGAACTCGCGCAAGACCGTGCCGACCTCGAAACCTTCCGGGTAAGGGCACTCGAAGAACACGCAAAGCGTTTTCCGCGTCCGAAAAGTCTGCCGGAAACCCACTCCGAAGTCACCGCTTTTCACGAATGGCACTCGCTGATTCGGACGGGCTTTCTTAAGCGTGTGAAGAACGTCAACACGGGCGTCTTAAAACTTAGTCTTGTAGCTCCCTTCAGTATTCCTTCGCAATCCTCCTTTAAGATCGAGGAAACGATGCGGCAATTCGACCTCCAATTTCCCGCTTTGCCGATCTCAAGCAAGGCAACAACCTCTACCGAGAAATCGGAAGTCACCCTCAAGCAAATCGCCCGTGAACGATACGGAACCGGGCAAGGGGGTGCTATTGGCGGTTGGTTGAAAGCGGTTCGCATGACGGCGAGAGAGCAAATAGCCGCCTCTGATGACTTTCAGAGCGAAGAAAAATAGCCTCGCACACAACAAAAGGAATCCAATCTCACATGACTCGATTTTCCCGATGCTTCCGGGCGTCCCCTCTTCTGTTGATCTCCCTGACGGCGTGTGCCAGAGCCGAACCGCCTAAACCCGACGCCGCAGGGTTTATTGTCAAGCCCTATGTCCAACTCGGCAACGTCCCGAAAATGGGGGAAACGGAAAGCCTGACAATTCTCTGGCAAACTCAGGACACGGAAGGCGATTGGACAGTGGAAGCAAACGGCAAACGCTTCACCGCGAAGCCACAACGAGTGGCTCTTGTAGACGTGACCCCGTTTCGTGTTTATCGTGCAAACCTGACCGGATTATCCGCCGGAAAACCCGTCCCTTATCGCGTTCTCAAAGCAGGAAAATCGGTTTTTTCCGCCACAGCGATGACCCGCAAGCCCGCTTCCGCCCCTTATAAATTTGTTGTTTTTGGAGATTGTGCCGACAACACGCCCGGTCAAAAAGCGATTGCTTATCACACCTACCTCCTCAAGCCTGATTTTGTCTTTATCACAGGAGACATTGTTTACAGTCGTGGGCTGATGTCCGAATACTACACCAAGTATTTTCCGATCTACAATGCCGAAACCGCCTCCAAGACCGAGGGCGCCCCTCTGATTCGCTCGACTGTTTTCCTTGCCTCTCCCGGCAATCATGATATTCTGGATCGCAATCTCGACAAACGCCCCGATAGTCTCGCTTACTATTTCAACTGGGCACAACCGCTTAATGGTCCTCTCACCGTTTCCGGTTCACCCAACACCTCAACCTTGCAGGGAGACGCCGCACATAACGCCGCCTTTGTGAAAGCCGCCGGAAGCACTTATCCCGTAATGGCAAATTTCTCCTACGATTACGGCAATTCGCACTGGACGGTGCTGGACGCCAACCCCTATATGAATTGGAGCGACCCGAAACTAGTGGCGTGGCTGGAGCATGACCTTGCTTCCGCGCAGGGCGCGACGTGGCGATTCGTGGGCTATCATCATCCGCCTTTTAATTCTTCGGACAAGCACAAAGACGATCAATGGATGCGAGTGATCGAGCCGATCCTTGAGAAATATCATGTGGACATCGTGTTCAACGGTCACGTCCACAACTACCAGCGTACCTATCCCCTTAAATTCAAGCCGACCGGAAAGCGCACCGAAGACGGACACGTCGAGGGCGATTTCAGCCTCGACAAAAAGTTCAATGGCACGACTGTTACAAAGCCCAATGGCACACTTTATCTCATTACGGGAGGGGGCGGGGCGCACCTTTACGATCCGGCACAGATGCACCAACCGGAAACCTGGAAGCCGTTCACGGTGAAATTCGTCTCGGATATTCACTCGCTGACCTGCGTGGATGTCACTGGAAAAACCCTTAAAGTTAAGCAAATTGACGAAAACGGCAAGGAAATAGACCGCTTTACCGTGACAAAGTAGGAGGAAAGTGATGAGTGTTAAGTGTTGAGGTGAGGACTTCCTCTCTCTTCTCTTTATTCTCTTTTCTTCCGCATTTTAATCTGTGTCCATCGGTGTTAATCTGTGGATAAATCTCTTCGGAAGGGGGAAGTCAAATCGTAAAAGCGATCATCGAAGGGATTCTCGATTTGATTTATCCTCCGATCTGTTTGCTTTGTCGTCGTGATCTGGAGCAGGGTTCAGAAGCAGGTTCAGAGGAAAATTCAATCGGTAACCAGAGGCAGGAAAAGAGGGCGATCTGCGCGGACTGTCTGCGCGAGATTCGCCCTCTTTTGCCGCCTTTTTGTCCTCTTTGTGGAGAGCAAATCATTCGTTTTCGTGAACTTTGCGAGGTGTGTGAGCGCGAGGAACCTCTTCCGTTTGTCTGGAGACAGTCGGCGGGAGCTTATGGCGGCAACCTGCAACACGCCATTGCTTTGCTGAAATATGGAGGGAAAAGTGCACTTGCCGAGCCGCTTGGACTTTTCATGGTGGAGAGCCTCAAGGCGCGTCCTGTTCCGCTTCTTTGCGAGACGGAAACAGAAATCCCAAAGGTCTGGACGGTGGTTCCAGTTCCGCTTCACCCGACACGGCAACGAGAGCGCGGCTTCAATCAGGCGGAACGACTGGCAAAGGTAGTTTCTCGTGAAATGGGTTGGACAATGAACACGCAGGACTTGAAACGTACGCGAAAAACCCCACAACAAGCCGGAATCAAAGAGAAAAAACGGCGTCAGGAAAAT